>NZ_RZRP01000211.1:0-8161 GCF_003997795.1 Mesorhizobium sp. M7A.F.Ca.US.005.03.2.1
GGCTGGTGACGCTCTCGGCGTTCACGCGTTTTGCTTCCTCGGCATACCATTCGACGAAGGAGGCGGCGTAGTCGATCTCGCCCAGCGATTCCTGCAGAGGCTTGCCCTGTTCAAGCGTCATCAGCAGAGCCAGATCATCCTTGGCGCCGACGATCAGCTCGAACCATTTTCGTAAAATTTTCGAGCGCTCCTGCGGCAACAGCGCCCGCCAGGCCGGGAAGGCACGCGCCGCGGCATCGATCGCCTTTGTCGTCTGCCGGCCATCGAGCGCGGCGACGAAAGCGACGGTCGTGCCGGTGGCCGGATCGGTGACCTCGAAGCTTTCGGCAGCCTCGCTTGCGGTCCAGTGGCCATCGACATAGGCCAGTTCGCGCAGCAGCCGGCGGTCGGCGAGGCCGTCGAGCGCTTCATGGCGATGCGAGCGGGCGAAATGCGCGGACATGGTCAAAGCCTCCCGGTTCGGACTGATGCGGGAAGACTATCCGCCCGATGCAGATAGAGAGGCTGTTTGGAAGTCCTGGCGTAGAGAGACTCTCTCTATCGGGTTGCCCGGCGAGAGAATCTCTCCGCTCCTATGACGACGCCGGCAAAAGCTCTGCGAGGGGCAGCGCCACCTCGTCCTTCACGGTCTTGATGACGATGTAGGTGAAGTAACGATCGATGCCGATCTCGCGGTCCAGCAAGCGATCGACCAGCCGCTGATAGGCGTCGATGTCGCGCGCCATTACCTTCAACAGATAGTCGACGCCGCCGCCGACAGACCAGCAGGCGACGATCTCGGGAACATCGCGTATAACGCGCTCGAAGCGGTCGAAATCGGCCTGGCGGTGGTTTGCCAGCGTCACCTCCATCAGCACGGTGGCAACGGGTGCCACGACGCGCATGGCGATCCTGGCGTGATAGCCCGAGACGATGCCGGCCTTTTCCAGCTTGCGCAACCGCATCCAGCACGGCGTCGGAGACAGGCCGACCTGCTCGGCCAGCGCCAGCTTGGTGATGCGTCCGTCGCGCTGGATGGCGTCGAGGATTTTCAGGTCGATCGGGTCGAGTTTTGCTGATGTCATCAGGGCTCACTTTTTCGTCCGAGTACCATGACGGCGCATTATTTCGATTGTCAATTGCACTGATTTCGATCTCTAATAAGTCATGACATTGTGGCAACCCGATCCCGCGCTTATCCGGCGGCCGGCCTATCAGTCGCTGGCCGACCAGTTCGCGCGCGCCATCCATGACGGACGCCTTGCCAATGGCGCGCGGTTGCCGACCCATCGCAGGCTGGCCGACGACCTCAAGCTTTCGGTGCAGACGGTTAGCCGCGCCTATGAGGAACTGATCCGCCGCGGCCTGATTTCGGGCGAGATCGGCCGCGGCAGCTTCGTCCAGACGCAGCGCCGCGAGCCCGAGCCGCCCTATCTGCCGGAGCGGCTCGGTGAAGTCATCGACCTTTCGATCCTGAAACCGGTCTGCGAGCCGATGCATCTTGAGCGGCTGAAGCAGGCACTGGGATGGCTGGCTGAGAACCTGCCGTCGAGTTCAGCACTTTCGTTCCGGCCCAACATGGTGTTTCCCCGCCACCGCGCGGTGGCGGTCGAATGGTTGAGACTGTGCGGCCTCGATGCATCGCCGCAGAACGTCAGCCTGACCAACGGCGCCACCGCCGGCATGACAGTGGCGCTGATGAGCGTCGCGCCGCCGGGCTCTACGGTCGCCACGGAGGCGATCGGCCACCATACGCTGGTGCCGTTGGCACGCTATCTCGGCTTCAACCTGGAAGGCCTGCCGATCGACGACAACGGCCTGATTCCGGAAGCGCTGGACGAGGCCTGCCGGCTTTCCGACATCCGCGCGGTCTTCGTGCAGCCCTCGGTCATCAATCCGACGGCGACGCTGATGGATGCGCGGCGGCGAGAAGAGATCGCGGCGGTCGCGCGCAAGCACGATATCGCCATCATCGAGAACGATGTGCTGGGTCCGCTGGTCGAAGACCGGCCGCCGCCGGTTGCCGCGTTCGCGCCGGAGCGTACGCTCTACGTCACCTCCTTCACCAAGATCACCGTGCCCGGCCTGCGCATCGGCTATCTGGCCGCACCCGACCGCTACGTCGCCGCCGTCGCCAACCGGCATCTGGTTTCGAACTGGATGGCGACGCCGCTGGTGGCCGAGATCGCCACCAAATGGGTGACCGACGGCACGGCGATGGAGCTTGTCCACTGGCAGCGCGCGGCTTTGCGGCGCCGGCAGGATATTGCAGCGCAGGTGCTGGCGGGGGTCGACTATCGCGCCCGGCGAGACGGGCTGCATGTCTGGCTTCAACTGCCCGCGGACCGTGCCGAGGAAAGCTTTGTCGCCCAGGCCCGCCTGCAAGGCGTGGCTATCGCGCCCGGAACATCCTTCCGTATTTCGGGTGCGCCCTGGCATCCGGCGGTGCGTATCTCGCTGGGTTCGACCACCGAGGGGGAACTGCGCGCCGGCCTCGGCGTTGTCACCAAGCTGCTGCTTGGCGATCCGGAGCATCTGCTGCTCGCAATCTAGGTCCGGTTTGCCCGGAAATTGTGCGGAATCAGAATAATTGTCATGATATTATTTTCCCAATTGACATGATTTGGCGCGTTCCGCATCGTTAAGGGGCATAAGCTTCTCCAGCACGGGGAAATAGATTTGTCCGCACCAGCGCCCATCATCAAGATCGACAGCATCTCGAAAAGCTTCGGCAGCTTCAAGGTGCTGGACGGCCTGTCGATGCAAGTCATGCCCGGCGAGAAGCTGGCACTGATCGGCCCATCGGGTTCGGGCAAGACGACGATCCTGCGCATCCTGATGACGCTGGAGCGCATCGATGGCGGTCATATCCAGATCGACGGCGAGCAGCTCTATCACATGGAGCGCAATGGCCAGCTGTTGCCCGCCGATGAGCGGCATCTGACAAGGATGCGCCAGAAGATCGGCATGGTGTTCCAGCTGTTCAACCTGTTTCCGCACAAGTGCGTCATGGACAATGTCACGCTGGCGCCGATGCTGACCAAGGGCACGCCGCGTGCCGCCGCCGAAAAGCGGGCGATGGAACTGCTCGAAATGGTCGGCATGGCCGACAAGGCCAAGAACATGCCGGCGCAGCTGTCCGGTGGGCAGAAGCAACGCGTGGCGATCGCTCGGGCGCTGGCGCTGTCGCCGAAGATCATGCTGTTCGACGAGGTGACGTCGGCGCTCGATCCAGAGCTGGTCGAGGAGGTGATGAACGTCATGCGCAAGCTCGCCGCCGAGACCGACATGACCATGCTGCTGGTCACCCACGAGATGGGCTTTGCCCATGATTTCGCCGACCGGGTGCTGTTCTTCGATCGCGGCAGGATCGTCGAAGAAGGCAAACCGGACGAGATTTTCCGCAATCCCAAGCAGGAGCGCACGCAAGGTTTCCTGAAGAAGATCATCGCGGCCGGACATCGGGTCTGACCGCAATGCCCAGGGCGACGAAGTCGTCCCGAGGCGGCGAGGGCCGCCATGCAACAAAGCAAGACAAGAAACAAGGAGTTGGGAACAATGAACAAACTTGGCATTCTGGCCGGCGTTGCCGGTCTTGCACTGACGGCGGTGCTGGCCGCCTCGATCCCCGGTTCGGCCGATGACAGCAAGCTCGAGCAGCTCAAGGCGCAAGGTTTCGCCCGCCTCGCCATCGCCAACGAGCCGCCCTATACGGCGGTCGCCGCCGACGGCAAGGTTTCGGGTGCCGCGCCTGATGTGGCCCGCGAGATATTCAAGCGGCTCGGCGTCGCCGACGTTGCCGCTTCGATCTCCGAATATGGCGCCATGATCCCCGGCCTGCAGGCCGGTCGCTTCGATGTCGTCACCGCCGGCCTGTTCATGAAGCCGGAGCGCTGTGCTGCGGTCGCCTATTCGGAACCCGTGCTGTGCGACGCCGAGGCGATGCTGGTGAAGAAAGGCAATCCAAAGGGCTTCAAGAGCTATGAGGATGTCGCCAAGGATACGACTGCGACCATCGGCGCGCCGGGCGGCGGCACCGAGGAGAAGCTCGCGCTCAATGCCGGCGTGCCACGCGATCGCGTCATCGTCGTGCCGGATGGCCAGAGCGGCGTGAAGATGCTCCAGGATGGCCGCATCGACGCTTATTCGCTGCCCGTCCTGTCGATCAATGATCTGGTCAAGAAGGCCAACGATCCGAACCTCGAAGTCATCGCTCCGGTGCAGGGCGCACCGGTCTATTGCGACGGCGCCGCTTTCAAGAAGGGCGACGAGGCACTGCGCGACGCCTTCGATGTGGAACTGGCCAAGATGAAGAAATCAGGCGAGTTCGCCAAGATCATCGAGCCCTACGGCTTCTCGGCGGCAGCCGCGATGTCGACCAGCCGCGACAAGCTCTGCGCGGCGAAGTGATTCTTCCTTCTCCCCGTTCAACGCGGAGAAGGTGTCACGAAGTGACGGATGAGGGGCGGCGCCAAACCTTCGCAAGTTCGCGCCGCCCCTCATCTGCCTGCCGGCATCTTCTCCCCGTAAACGGGGAGAAGATGCTAAACCCAACGTTGGAAACCGAATGACCCAGTGGTCCGGCTATTTCGGCCTGATATTGCAGGGAGCGCTTGTCACCATCGAGCTGACGCTGATGGGGTCGGTGCTGGCGCTGATCATGGCCTTCCTCGCCGGCATGGGGCGCGTGTCGCGCTTCTTTGCGCTGCGTTGGTTGGCCACCGCCTACATCGAGTTCTTCCGCGGCACCTCGATCTTCGTGCAGTTGTTCTGGGCCTATTTCGTGCTGCCCTTCATCGGCATTTCGCTGACCCCGTTGCAGGCCGGCGTGCTGGCGCTCGGCCTCAATGTCGGCGCCTACGCCGCCGAAGTGGTGCGCGGTGCCATCCAGTCGATCGGCCGCGAACAGTATGAGGCCTGCACAGCGCTCAATCTCGGCCGCTGGCAAGGCATGCGCCACATCATCCTGCCACAGGCGCTGCTGGTGATGCTGCCGACCTTTGGCAACAATGCCATCGAATTGCTCAAGGCGACCGCCGTGGTGTCGCTGATCTCGCTCACCGACCTGACCTTCCAGGCGCAGGTGGTGCGCGCCCAGACCGGCAACACCCTGGTGCCGTTCACCACCATCCTGATCATCTATTTCATCCTCGCCCTGCTCATCTCGTGGGGCGTGCGCTCGCTGGAACGACGCATGGCGCGCGGCCTCGACGGGGTGCGTGCCTGATGGCCAACTCCCTTCTGATAAATTGGGCCTACTGATGGAATGGGATTGGAATTTCGTCTGGGAAATCATGCCAACGCTGATCCAGGGCGTGAAGATCACCATCCTGGCGACGCTGCTCGGCTCGGTGCTGGCGGCGATCGTCGGGCTTGGCATTGCGCTGGCGCGCCGCTCGCCCAACAAGGCGTTGTCGCGCACGGTCGGCTGGGCGGCTGAATTCATCCGCGGCACGCCGCTGCTGGTGCAGCTCTATTTCATCTTCTACGTGCTGCCCGACATCGGCATCCTGCTGCCGCCGCTGGTCGCCGGTGTCATCGGGCTCGGGCTGCATTACGGCACCTATACGGCCGAGGTGTATCGTGCCGGCATCGACAATGTGCCGCGCGGCCAATGGGAGGCCGCCAAGGCGTGCAATTTGAGCGCCAGTCAGACCTGGACCCACATCATCGTTCCGCAGGCTATCCCACCGATGATTCCGGCGCTCGCCAATTACTTTATCGCCATGTTCAAGGAAACGCCGCTGCTGTCGGCGATCACCGTGCTGGAACTGATGAACCAGGCCAAAAGCGTCGCCAACACCTACTATCGCTATATCGAGCCGATCACCCTGGTCGGTGCTTTCTTCCTGGTCATCAGTCTGTTTTCGGTCGTGTTGCTGCGCTGGCTGGAACGCCGCTACGGCAAGATCGAGAGGTAACCGATGAAACCCTTGCCCGAGATCAAGGTATATCCAAAACGGCCGGCACTGGATGCGCGTCCGCTGGAGCGGCGCATCGGCCTGATCATCCTGGCCACCGCCTCGCTGTTCGTGCCGCTCACCATCCTGCATCCGTTCTGGATGCTCGCCTTCCTGGTGCTGACGGCGGTGACCTTCAGCCTGTTCGGCTTCATCATCGGCATCTGGGCGAAGAGTTTCGAGCAGCTGCAACTGGTTCCGCTGCTGATCATCACGCCGCTGACCTTCCTCGGTGGCAGCTTCTATTCGATCAACATGCTGCCCGAGGTCTGGCGCACGATCACGCTGTTCAACCCGGTCGTCTACCTGATCAGCGGTTTCCGCTGGAGCTTCTACGGCAAGTCCGACGTCTCGGTCGGCGTCAGCCTCGGCATGACGGTCGTCTTCCTGCTGATCTGTATAACGATCGTCGCCTGGATCTTCAGGACAGGGTATCGGTTGAGGAATTGACGGCAGAACGCCGCCAGGTCTGTTGAGATTCAGGTCAGGCCGAGTCGAAAATGGCGGATTCCGAGAACCGGAGCGGAGCGTACTTTTCGTACGTGAGCACCGGAAGCGCAGGAAGCCGCCATTTGCAGGCCGGCCTCACCTGAATATCGATAGATCTAGATCGCCTTGACCAGCCGCAGCAACCCCAGCATCTCGACATACGTCCCCTTGCGGAAGGCGATGTAGACCGGCTCCTCGACACCGTGGAAGCGGCGCTTGAAGGCCGCCTGGCCCTGCAGGTTGAACCTGCGGCGATTGACCCAGGGCGAATCGTAGGCGCGCTGGAAGGCATTGCGCCAGAAATCGCTTTCGGCAAAGCCGCTTGGCCCGATATCGAGCATCGGCGACAGGCCGAGCGTGACCACCGAGATGCCCTCTTCGCGAAAACGGTCGACGGCAAATTTGGTCAGGCCGACCTCGGCATGCGGCGAAGCGTCGATATGCTTGCGCTTGAAGGCCGTCGTGTAGCCGATGACCTTTCCGTTGCGGCACAGCGGGTCGAAGTCGAGCAGAGCGACCAGTCCGCCGTCGGGACCGTGCAGGACGAAACGGCGCATGTCGGTGCCGAGATGGTCGGCAAAGTTGCGGTTGAGAAAGCCCATCTCCCAGCGCTTGACGATGCGGTCGCCGCGCCAGTTTTCCGAAAGCCGGGCAATTTCATCCAGAAAAATCGTGCGCTTGTCCTCGTCGAACGAAAAGCCTTTCTTCAGCAGCCAGCGCTCGGAGTAGCGCACGGTCTCGTTGCGCTTCCCGGAAAAATCATGCTCGGGCAGGGTGAGGCGGGTGTCGATGCCGAGGCGATTGACCTTGTAGCCAAGGCCGGCCAGCACGCGTGCGGTTTCCTCGCCGACCTGCACGAACCACGGGCTGCCGGCGGTCTCGACGAAGCGCTTGATGTAATCGGCCCGACGCGCCGGAGCCGCCACCGGGTCGCCGAGCGCGAAATGGTGCTTCATCTTGGTACCGAAGGCGATGTAGCCGTCGGCGTCGCCGAAATAGGAGAGCTTGCCTTGCACGGCGGTGGAATAGGCGAGCGAGAAGTCGCCATAGCGGCGCACCAGTGCCAGGCGTTCGACATGGGTCAGCGCCTGCCGCTCGACCTCGGGCGCGGCGGCCTCAAGGATCTTGTCGAAATAGAACCGCAAGGAGGGCATGGTCGAGATTCCGCGTGCCGCCTACAGCGCCGGCCGTCCAGGACGCGCCAAGGTGCTGTAACACTTTGATTCTGCGCATGACTCGAAAATCGGAGTCGATTTCGGGCATGCGCGTGGGGATAACCGAGACCCGCCAGCCACCCCGAGCCTCGAATCAATCACATTGCCGCGACCTGATTACCGTTGATATCGCGCATATGCCATATAGAGCGCAACCGCGGCCCGGCGTACGGAGCTAATTCGCATCGCTCGAAATTTCGGCCGCGGTTTGCTGCAGGGATCCTGCGCGGGATCAAACGGTTACAGCGTCCTGCCAGCCTAGCGTCGAACGGGATTCGAGTGAATGACTGATACGACAATCAGATCGGTTGTGGATCTGCCGGCCAAGGTCGAGCCGGCAATCGTCGTCGGCGCCGGTGCTGCCGGGCTGGCCGTCGCGCACGCCTTGATGAACGCCGGCGTGCCGACGGCGATCCTGGAAAAGGAAAGCCGGTTGGCTGAGCCATGGCACCGGCGGCACCAGCAATTGCATCTCAACACCCACCGCGATCTTTCTTCGCTGCCTGGTCTCCCCTATCC
>NZ_RZRP01000212.1:0-8158 GCF_003997795.1 Mesorhizobium sp. M7A.F.Ca.US.005.03.2.1
CATGAAGGGCGCCGGACCGGGAGGGCACCGTCTGCAGGCCGGGGCAGGCCGGACGGGATTCTTGGTGCGCGACGGATCAAACCATCGCGACGAATTGTCTCTTCAAAGCAGCGTCAGTTGCACCTGGTCTTTCCCGGCGGCAACGAACTGATCGGTCCGCAGCGTGCGCCGTTCGGCATTGAGACCAAGCCGCTTGGCTGTGATCTCGAAGCGCCGGCCGATCTGCCAGGCATAGGGACCGGCGCCCTTCATGCGCTTGCCCCATTCCGAATCGTAGTCCTTGCCGTCACGCATGGAGCGGACCAGCGACATCACATGGCGGTAACGGTCGGGATAATGGCGCAGCAGCCAGTCCTTGAAGATCGGGCTGACCTCCAGCGGCAGCCGCAGGATCACATAACCCGCCTCGCGCGCGCCGGCCGCACGTGCCGAATCGAGGATGCGTTCCATCTCCGGATCGGTCAGGCCCGGAATGATCGGCGCCACCATGACCGACGCCGGAATGCCGGCATCCGAAAGCTGCCGGATCGCTTCCAGCCGCTTGGTCGGTGTCGACGCGCGCGGCTCCATGGTGCGCGCCAGCATGCGGTCGAGCGTCGTCACCGACAGCGCCACCTTGGCTAGCCCGCGTTCGGCCATGCGCGACAGGATATCGATATCGCGCGTCACCAGGGCGGACTTTGTCACGATGCCGACCGGATGGCCGCGCGCTTCCAGCACTTCGAGGATTTCGCGCATGATCCGGTATTGCTTCTCGATCGGCTGGTAGGGGTCGGTGTTGGTGCCGATGGCGATGGTGCGCGGCTGATAGCTGTCCTTCGAAAGCTCCTTGTCGAGCAAGCGCGCCGCATCAGGTTTGGCGAACAGCTTCGATTCGAAATCCAGACCCGGCGACAGGCCCATGAACGCGTGCGTCGGGCGGGCAAAGCAATAGACGCAGCCATGCTCGCAGCCGCGATAAGGGTTGATGGAACGGTCGAAGGAAATGTCGGGCGATTCGTTGCGGGTGATGATGGTGCGCGGCTTCTCGACCTGCACTTCGGTCTTGAAGGGGGGCAGTTCTTCCAGCGAATTCCAGCCATCGTCGAACACGTGCCGGCTGACTGGCTCGAATCGGCCGGACGGGTTGATGCCGGCCGACCTGCCGCGGTTGCGGTCCGGGCGGACACGCATGCCGCTCTGCTCGACCATCGCATTGGCCATCTCGGCTCTTCCTGCTCCGAAAGCTGCAATGTCGGCGCGCACGATCTGTTCCATTTTCGCCCGCTCCCAGGGACTGTCCGTGTTGTGTCGAATCGCTCTGTTCATGAAATTATTCCTATTTCATCGACGAGAACAAAGCAAGAACTTTCTATGTGCGATGCAAAACTGGCGCTGTGCGGCGCTTTCCGCTATTCGGCTAAGGATGCTCAGTGTTCTCATCGAAACCCGCAATGACGAGGAGGGCCTCGCCCGCACGCTCGCCTCGCTGATTGGCGGCGCGGTCGAAGGCGTGGTGCGTGAAGTTATCGTCTGCGACACAGGCTCCACCGACCAGACGCATCGTGTGGCCGAGCATGCCGGCTGTCAGTACGTGACCGGCGGTGTCGCTGCCGGCATCCGCCAGGCCAAGGGGGATTGGTTGCTGCTCCTGGAACCGGGCGCGCGGTTGGTGGAGGGCTGGATCGATGAGGTTGTCGCGCATACGGCCAGGCAGACCATGGCGGCACGGTTTTCGCGCACGCGGGCCAGCCGCACGCCATTCCTGGCACGGGTCTTTTCGGGAAACCGCGCCCTGGCCGACGGATTGCTGATCAGCAAGCGTCAGGCGGCGGCCGCGGCCAAGAGTGCCGGCAGTGCTGAGGCCATCGCCCGCGGCCTCGCAACGAAGCGGCTCGACGCCGAGATCTGGATGGCGCCCGCCAAGCAGGAACGCCGCTCCTCGACATGATTTTTTGCAGCTGCTCAGGCCATTGTGCATTGCACAAAATCTGACGCGGGGTTAGCTTCCGTTCAAGCGGGAATTGGGTTTGGGACATGCCGAGTGGCGAGCACCGATGCGGCATCGGTGGTGCTCTCATAGCCGAGGACCCAATGAAGCTTTCAACCCCCGACACATCCGGCGCGGCCAGTCTCGAGGCTATTGCGCG
Source organism: Mesorhizobium sp. M7A.F.Ca.US.005.03.2.1 (assembly GCF_003997795.1). Classification (NCBI taxonomy): domain Bacteria; kingdom Pseudomonadati; phylum Pseudomonadota; class Alphaproteobacteria; order Hyphomicrobiales; family Phyllobacteriaceae; genus Mesorhizobium; species Mesorhizobium sp. M7A.F.Ca.US.005.03.2.1. The sequence continues at coordinate 2,130 of NZ_RZRP01000212.1, forward strand.
CGACGGCAGTCTGTTGCGACGCATCGCGGTGCGCATTCCGACCTATCTCAAGGACCTGCGCGAAAACCCCGCCTGGCTGCCGATGTTCGTGCTGGCGCGCACAATGCCTGGACGCCGCATGCATTGGCTGGGCGCAAAACGCGCCCGCCCGGTCGCCAATGCCGGGGATACGATGTTTGCCGGTGTCGAACGGGGAGCGGTCGTCGATGCGTTGCGCTCCGACGGGCTGTTCTCAGGCTTGGTCCTGCCGCCTGATATCCATGAAGAGATCGCCGACTTCGCCGGGCGCACGCCTTGCTTCGGCAATTTCGACCGCCGTCTCGAATTCATGCCGGGGGAACATGCCGAGGCCGAGAAACGCCTTGGCCGCTCGCTGCTCAGCGGGCATTTTTTCGAGCGCATCCTCGACTGCCCGGCGGCGCTTGCCATCCAGCGCGATCCGCTGCTTCTGGATATTGCCGCGCACTATCTCGGCGGCCAGGCAAAACTGATCACGACGCGCGTCTGGTGGAGTTTTCCAACCGGTGCCGCTTCGGATGCCGACAAGAACCTCGCCTCGCTCGGCAAGTATCATTTCGACCTCGATGATTGGCGCATGCTGAAATTCTTCTTCTACCTCAAGCCGGTCGACACCGACACCGGTCCGCATGTCTATGTCAGGGGCAGCCACAAGCGCCGCAGCCTCAAGCACCAGCTCACGCTTCTGGTTGGCCACCCCGCGCAACAGGTCCTGGATGTCTATGGCGAGCAGAGCCCGGTGACGCTGACCGGCGAGGCCGGTCTCGGTTTCGTCGAGGACCCTTTTGGCTTCCATATGGGCACCGTGCCGGCACGCACGCCGCGACTGATGATGGAAGTCGGCTTCGGCGTCTCGCCGCCGTCGCGCCGGCGGTTTCATGGCGAGCCGGTCATCCGCTGAGAGCGACGCTTGCCTCGGCTTTACGGAGCTGATTTGCCGCGCCGCAAATGCTCGTCCAGGCGCGGCATGATCTCGACGAAGTTGCACGGCATATGCCGGTAGTCGAGCTGTGCCTTCAGGATGCCGTCCCACGCGTCCTTGCAGGCGCCTGGCGAACCCGGCAGCACGAAGACGAAGGTGGCGTTGACGATGCCGCCGGTCGCCCGGCTCTGGATCGTCGAGGTGCCGATCTTGTCGTAGGAGATCCGGTGGAACACTTCCGAAAAGCCATCCATGCGCTTTTCGAAGATCGGCTCCAGCGCGTCCGGCGTCACGTCACGGCCGGTGAAACCGGTGCCGCCGGTGGTGATGACGACATCGATATTCTTGTCCCGCGACCACGCCAGAACCGTGTCGCGGATTTTTTCCCGATCGTCGGTGACGATATCGCGGGCCGCCAGCATATGGCCGGCCTCGGTGATGCGGTCGGCCAGCGTCTGGCCGGATTTGTCGTCGGCGAGGCTGCGCGTATCTGAAACGGTCAGCACCGCGATGCGCACGGGAATGAAGGAGCGGCTCTCGTCAATTCTGGCCATCCGATCCCTCCGATGCGATGCTGCGCGTCGCCGCGACGAACCAGTCGGGCTGGCGGCCGCGGATTTCGGCGGCGGCGCGCTTGGCGACATTGCCGGTCTCGAACAGGCCGAAGCAGGTGGCGCCGGACCCGGACATCCGTGAAAAACCCGATCCGGCCTTGTTCAGCCAGGAAAGCGCCCTGCCGATAGCCGGCTGCATCGCCAGCGCGGCGGGCTCGAGATCGTTGCGGGTGATCTCCAGCCAGTTGCGCAGGCTATGAAAATCGATGCTGCGCGGCAGCGGCGGCAAGGCCTCATTGTCGCGCCGGGAAAGCGCCGCAAAGACGTCCGCCGTCGAGACCGGGGTGCCCGGATTGACCAGCACCAGGCCAAGCGCCGAAAAATCCGGCACCATCGACAGTTCATCTCCGATGCCGCGCGCGACCAGCGGCTTTGCCGCCAGGCACATCGGCACATCGGCGCCGAGCGAAATGCCGATCCGCGCCAGCTCTGCGCCGTCTATATCCAGGCCCCATGTCTCCACCAGCCCGCGCAGCACGGTCGCCGCGTCGCTCGAACCGCCGCCGACGCCGGAGGCGACCGGCAGGTTCTTTTCCAGCCGGATAGCGACCGGCGGTGTTCTCTCGTGCCCGACCGCCTGTCGCAGGGCATCGCGCGCCCTAGGCACCAGATTGCTGGCGTCGAGAGGAACAGCCGGGGCGTAGCGGCCGGACACGGTAAATTCATCGCTATCGGCAGGCGCAATTTCGACCCTGTCGCCAAACCGCGTGAACACCGCCAGGCTTTCGATCAGATGATAGCCGTCAGGTCGCCTGCCGGTGACATGCAGCGCAAGATTGATCTTGGCGTGCGCGTGCCAGCTACGCGACCCGATGTCGGTGTCCACAATGGTCTGCGAAATGGTGCTCAGTCCTTGGCCAGCCGGTACTCGCCGGTCTTCGGATCCTTGACCAAAGTGCCCATCGCGCCGTTGGCCGTCTGCTTTTCGGTACGCCGCACCTTGGCGGTCACGCGTTCGGCTTCCCTAATGAAGGTGCGGTAGCCGAAATAGGCGGCGACGCCAACGACGGCGAAGAAAATGATCTGCGGCATGCCAAAACTCCTCCCACGCTGGGCCGGCGAAGGCGGCCGGTCGGGTCGGTTAAGCTCTCATGCTAGACGCTTTTGCCGGGTTTTCAAAGCCCGAAGCGAGACCACAATGCGCGCTCTTCCGCCGCATCGACCACGCCGCTGGCGGCGGCGGCTGCGATATCGGGCGCTGAAAAGCCCTTGCTTGAGCCAAACAGGCCGAAGCGGCTGAGGAAACCGCGCGGTGTCGTGATCAGCCTGAGCTGGGTTTTCGCCCCGAAACGGGTCTTGAGCACCGTGCGCATGTCGCCGAGCGCATCGACCAGGCCGAGTTCAAGGCCCTTGATGCCGGTCCAGAACAGGCCTGTGAACAGGTCCGGGTCGTCTTTCAGTTTCGCGCCGCGCCGCTCCTTGACGAGGTCGATGAACGTGCCGTGCACCTCGAGCTGCAGCGCCTTCAGCCGCTCGACATCTTCCTTTTTCTCGGGCTTGAACGGGTCGAGCACCGCCTTGTTCTGGCCGGCGGTGTGGACGCGTCGCTCGATGCCGATCTTCTTCATCAGTTCCGGGAAGCCGAACGAAGCCGAGACCACGCCGATCGACCCGACGATGGAGGATGGGTCGGCGAAGATCTCATCACCGGCAACCGCGATCATGTAGCCACCCGACGCCGCCACGTCTTCGACGAAGACCAGTACCTTTCTGTTCTTTTCCGTGGCCAGGTCACGGATGCGCTTGAAGATCAGCCGCGACTGCACCGGCGAGCCGCCGGGCGAATTGATCGAGATGGCGACTGCCGGGGCGTCGTAGGAAAACGCCTTCTCGATGAGGCCAGCGGTGGAGGCCAGCGACAGGCTCGGCCGGAACTGGCCACCGCCTGCCATGATGGTGCCGTGCAGCCGGATGACCGGAATGGTGACGACGGTGGAGCGCCAGGATTTCGGCAGCAGGCGGTTGATAAGGCGTTTCACGAGGGCGTGGTCTCCGGTCGATAGGTTGCAGGCATGTAGGGATTTCCCGGCCAACGGCAATGTGGCCAGGCAGAATAGCTCAATCTCCGAACAGCGAGGCGAGGCCGTTGGTGATCATTTCGCTGCGCTCGTCGGGGCCGTTGCCTGATTGCGCGTGCAGCATCAGGGGCGGGCGGATGGCAAGCTTTCCCCGTGTCCCGAGCGCTGCCCGCACAACGATGCGGATTGCCGCGGCGTCTGGGCGAGGGTGGACGGCGAGCATTTCGGCATCGCCGAAGCGCCCTGCGATCGCATCGAGAATGGCGCCGAGCTGTTCGGGGCGGGCGATCACGGCAAGCCCGCCGCGCGGCCTGACCACCGCCGCCGCACTGCGGATCCAGCTCTCGAACACCCCGTCCTCCATGACATGGGCCTCTTTTCTGAGGCGATCGGGGGAGGCGCGGTCCCGGGGAGCGTTGAAGGGCGGGTTCATGATGACGAAGTCGAAATCATTGTCGGCGAGGCCGGCGGCCGCCCGCGCCCGGCCCGATACGGTGACATCGGCGACCAGCACGGAGGCGCGATCGCTCAGATGGGCATTGCCGGGATGGGCAAGAGTGGCTGCCGCGAAGGCCGCCATTTCCGGCGCGCGTTCGACAAGCACCGCCTCGGCGGCCGGGCAGCGCGACAGCACCGCCAGGCCGGCGGCCCCGGCACCGGCACCGAAATCGGCGAGACGACCGGCAAGGGAGGACGGCACGGATGCCGCCAGCATCATCGCATCCATGCCGGCGCGATGACCGCCTTGCTTGGGCTGCACCAGCCAGAATCGGCCGCGATGGAAAGCGTCGACCGTATGGGCCGGCGTGTCCGGGACAAGGGCGGCGGGCGCGGCGGACATTATCTTCCGCGGATTTCGTTGGCGATGCCGGCATCCGTCAGGATGCGCCGTGCCGCGTCGGCCTGGTCGGCGTCGACCATGACGCGCTTCTGCAAAAGACCGATCGACCCTTCGAGAATGCTCATATTCTGGTCGGCGACAAAGCAGGCAATGCCGGCGTCGCGCATCAGCGATTCGACAAAGGAAATGATCACGGCATCGTTGGTGCGGACTAGTTCTATCATTGTATGAAACTCGCAGTTTGCGCTATTGATGTAAACGGGTAGGGGATTCCGGGGCAGAGCCGTTCCCTTGGGGGTCGTTGACATTCTGTCGCCGCCGCCGCGCCAATTCGCCACTTGCCGTGCCCATGTCCGCCGCCCTAGAGTCCATACAGGGACTAAGGGTGCCGTCGCACGCTCTATACCAAGACGGGAGTGATTGTCGTGGGTGTCGTTCTCAACATCGAAAACGGGAAGCGGGAGCCCGCCTCCATCAAGGATCTGATCGATCTGACTGCCGCCGATATGGGGCGCGTCAATGAATTGATCCTGTCCAAGGCCGGCTCCGACGTCGAGATGATCCCGGAGGTCGCCAACCATCTGATCTCGTCCGGCGGCAAACGGCTGCGGCCGATGCTGACGCTGGCCGCAGCCCAGATGTTCGGCTATGCCGGCGAGGGCCACGTCAAGCTCGCCACCTCCGTCGAATTCATGCACACCGCGACGCTTCTGCACGACGATGTCGTCGACGAGAGCGGCATGCGCCGCGGCAAGAAGACCGCCCGCATGATCTGGGGCAACCAGGCAAGCGTTCTGGTCGGCGACTTCCTGCTCGGCCAGGCCTTCCGCATGATGGTCGATGTCGGCTCGCTCGAAGCGCTCGATATCCTGTCGAGTGCGGCCTCCATCATCGCCGAGGGCGAGGTCATGCAGCTCGCCGCCGCCAAGAACCTCGAAACCCCCGAGGACGAGCATTTCGCCGTCATCAAGGCCAAGACCGCCGCACTTTTTTCGGCGGCTGCCGAGGTCGGCCCGGTCATCGCCCAGGCGACGCGCAACGATCGCGCCGCGCTGCGCTCCTATGGCATGAATCTCGGCCTGGCCTTCCAGCTGATCGACGACGCGCTGGACTATGGCGGCACCAGCAAGGATCTGGGCAAGAATGTCGGCGACGATTTCCGCGAGGGCAAGGTGACGCTTCCGGTCATTCTCGCCTATCGGCGCGGCACCAAGGCCGAGCGCACCTTCTGGAAGCGCGCCATCGAGGACAATGTCGCCGATGACGCCGGCCTGGAAAAGGCGACCGGCCTGATGACCCGCCACGGCGCCATTGCCGACACGATCGGACGCGCGCGCCATTTCGGCGAGATTGCCCGCGACGCGCTGGCGCCGCTCGAAGCGACGCCGCAGAAATCGGCGCTGATCGACGTCATCGATTTCTGCATCAGCCGGGTCAACTAAAGGCTGGACTTTCGCGACGCTATCTCTGGCCTGCGCTAAGAGGAAGTTTAGGAATTCGGTCCCGCCGTCTCGACAAGCCGCCCTGCCGCAAATTATCTATAAAACATGGCAAAGGGCACAGACGACACCATCGCGGTGCGCATCAGCAAGGTTCTGGCGGACCGCATCATTTCC
>NZ_RZRP01000213.1:0-8136 GCF_003997795.1 Mesorhizobium sp. M7A.F.Ca.US.005.03.2.1
CCGATCTGCCGGTCGGCGAAGGTTTCTTCGACCATCCTTATTGCCGCATCGAACTGAAGCTGAAGCCGGAATTCAAGGCGACCGATGTCGACGCGCGGCATACCAACTGCTGTGTGCGGATGAGTTCCGGTGTGCCGGGTGCCGAGCGCGACGACATCCTCTACGTCGCCATGAACCATGGCGGTATCGGCGTGGAGTCCGACAGCGCCCAGTTCGGCGAGGCCATGGTCAATCTGATCCTGATGGAGGCCAAGAGCCGGGGCACCGTGCAGTTGCGTTCCGCCAATCCCTTCGACCAGCCGATCGTGGAAGAGAACATGCTGGACGATCCAATGGATCTTCAGCGCATGCGTATCGCCTATCGCCACCTTGGCGAGATTGCCCGGCAGGCGCCGATCCAGGCGATCGCCGAGCGCGTCCTGCTGGGGGATTCCGATCTGCCTTTGTCATGGCTCGAAACGGCAAGCGACGAGGAGGTCGACAATTTCCTGCTGGCGCAGTCTTCCGATGCGCAGCATGGGATCGGCGGCTGTTGCATGGGTAGGCCCGGTGAGGCCGTGGTCGATCCGGAATGCCGGGTCTACGGTTTTGAAGGGCTGCGGGTTATCGATGCGTCGATCATGCCGCTCGATTGCCAGGCAAACACCAACCTGACCTCGATCATGATTGGCGAGAAAATGGCCGACAGCCTGCGCCGGTCCATCTGACAGCTCGCTGCCGAACGGCATACGGTCGCACGGGAGGCCCGCGCAAAAGGCGCGGGCCTTGAATGTCAGCGAGTGACGTCCACGGTAATCGTCTTCAGGTCGCACATTTCCATCAGCGTGTGCCGACCCCCGGTGCGGCCGAGGCCGCTCTGCGTCCCGGCGGCGCCGCCGGCAGGAATATGCGGCTCCCAATAGCAGCTCATCTCGTTGATGTTGACGATACCGACCCTCAGGCTTTCAGCAAAGGCAAAGGCGTTCTTGATGGTGCTGGTGAAGACCGCGGCCGACAGGCCGTAGGGGCTGGACGCCGCAAGTTCCATCGCCTCCTCGTCGGTCTCGAAGGTCAGGACGGGTGCAACCGGCCCGAAGGATTCCTCGACGTTGAGCAGGCTTTCCCGGGTCAGTCCTGTGACGATCGACGGCTCGAAATAGAGATTGGTAGCAAAACCCGACGCCACATTGCCGCCGGTGACGATCTCGGCGCCACGAGCGCGGGCGTCCGCAATGTGGCTGAGCACCTTGTCGACGGCGACCGCATTGTTGATCGGCCCCATCGTCGTCGCGGGATCGAAAGGGTCGCCCATTTTCACCTTCGCGGCCGCTTTCACCAGACCTTCGATAAACTGGTCATGGATGGATTTATGCACCAGCACACGTTCGGTGGCCGTGCAGATCTGCCCGGCATTGGCAAAGCAGCCGGCCCCCACCTGGGCGGCGGCCATGTCGATATCGGCATCGGCTAGCACGATGGTCGGACCGTTGCCGCCCATTTCGAGCAGAAGCGGCTTGGCCGCGCCACGCCGGGCGATCAACGCGCCGGTGGCGGAACTGCCGGTGAAGCCGATGGCATGGGTGCCCGGATGAACGACGGCCTCGTCGCCCACCTCCGCACCATCTCCCAGAACGAGATTGATGGCGCCGTCCGGCAAGCCCGCCTCGATGAAGCATTCGACAAGTGCCGTGGCAATCAGCGATGTCGTCGGCGCCGGCACCCAGACAACGGTGTTGCCCGTTGCGACGGCCGGTCCGAGATAGTAGAGGCAGGGCAGGGCGAGCGGGAAATTCCACGGCGTGATGATGGCAAAGATGCCCTTCGGCTGCAGGAAGCTGAAGGCGCGCTTGTTGGCATCGGCCAGGGGAAACGCCGCCGTCTCCAGCCACTTCATCTGCTCTGCCGCATTGCGGAAACCGAGAGCTGCCGCCGATGCTTCGGCCTTTGCCTCGCTGTGGAAGGGCTTACCCTGTTCCAGGCAGAGCAGGTGGGCAAGCTCTTCGGCGCGCCTGTCGATCGCGTCGGCGATGCGCATGCACAATTGAGCGCGTGCGAAGGTTCCCATCTTGCGCATGGTCTCGCGTGCGCCTTCGGCGGCTTTCACCGCGCGACCGACATCGGCGCGGGTGGAAAGGGAGAGATAGCCGAGATGCTCGCCCGTCGAAGGACTATCGATTTTCAGGAATTTGCCCGAGCTGCCGGCAATCCACTCGCCGCCGATGCGGTTGATGCCGATGCGGGCGGCTGCTTCCGGCTCCGAGACGATCGCCATGCCACGCAGGTTGGGGCCTTCGAGAGAAGATTTGAAATGGACTGTCATCATGCGTTCCTTTGGCCGAATTCGGATTGGATGTTCAAAATGGCGGCGCGGCTGCGTTCCACGGCTGCGATGAAAAGTCTGCTGCCGGCCTCCGCGCTTGCCTGCGATGGCGTGCCGATGACGCCGTTGTCGCGGATGGCTTCGAAACGGCGCCAGACGGTGACGGCCGGCGCGGCGTAAAGGTGAGGATCCGGCCAGGATGGCGGAGTGCCGCCTGGCGGGATGAGATCGCGGCGAACGCTGTCGCCAAGCACATGCATCATCAACGACGTTTCAAGCGCGCAAGCGTGACCGGTGCCTGTGGCGGCATCGGGCAGGGCCTGCGCCGCCACGTCGGCGATGAGATCGAAATACGAGAAACCCGCGGTGACGATGCCACGCTTGCCAAGGGTGGTGATCGCCACCTGGATGGCGGCGCGGTTTCCGCCATGGCCGTTCAGCATGACCGGCAGGAAGCCGTCTTCGGCAAGGCAGGTGCAGAGATCGACGAGAACGGCGATGAAGATCTGCGGGCTGAGGCTCATGGTGCCGGAGAAGGAGCGATGATGCTCGGACGAGCCATAGGCGAAAGGTTCGGCGACACGGATGGAGGCCTGTCCTTCCGCCGCGGCGAGCGCAACCGCTTCCGCAAGCCAGCAATCGACGCCGAGCGGCAGATGCGGGCCATGTTGCTCGACAGCGCCGAGCGGTAGAATGACGACGGGTTTATGCACGCCGGCTGTCGCGTGTCTTTCCGTATCCGGGGAGGTCATCAGCGCAAAGCTGGATCCAGGCGGGATCGGCAAGGCCGGAGCTGGCTCGTTCATCGTGCTGCCTCGACAAGCCGGGCCTTGGCGTAGGTCATGCCGGAATCGGCCAGGAGAGCGACCATGATGATTGCTCCCTTGTAGAGTTCGAGGCTGGACGGGTCCGTGCCGAACACCCGAAGCGCCGTCGTCAGCAGGCTGACGATCAGCGCGCCGACGACCGCGCCCCACACCGTTCCCCTGCCGCCGAAAATACTGGTGCCGCCAAGTACGGCCGCGGCGATCGCGTCCAGAAGCAGCGAGGTCCCGCCGATGTTGGGCGTCACGACCGGCACCCGGCTGATCATGATCACGGCTGTCAGGAAGACGAAGATACTGGAGGCGCAATAGACGAGGATCGTGTGTTTCGTCACCGGGATGCCGGCAAGTTCCGCGGCTCCGGCATCCGACCCGAGCGCATAGGTACGCAGCCCGAAACGGCTGTGCCGCATCAGGATTGCTGCTACGGCGACGATCAGCAGCGTTGCGAAAATGACATTGGGAATGCCGAAGCTGCGTTCGATGCCGACCGCGCGAAGCGTCGGATCCTTCAGCATCAGGACGCCTTTGGAGGCAACGGCAAGCGTTGCGCCCTGCAGCGCGACCATTGTGGCCAATGTCGTCACGAAGGGCGGTATCTTCAACAGTGCGATAACGGCGCCGTTCGCGAGGCCGATCACCACCATCACGGCAAAGCCGACGAGCAAGGCAAGCGGCAGGCTGGCGCCGCCGTCGATCAGGCTGGCGATGAAGACGGCACAGAAGGCGACGCCGACGCCGGCGGACAGGTCGATGCCTGCCGTCAGCAGAACGATCAGGGCGCCAAGCGCCAGTATGGCGATCGGGGTCGCCTGGGCGACGATGTTGATGAGGCTGGCGGTTGAAACGATGCGGGCGTCGATGAGCGCGAAGATCGCCAGCAGGATGACCAGCAGGATCAACGGCGAGAGGTCGAGAAAGCGCCTGCACCAAATGTTCTGTTGGCGGGTCATGAGGGTTCTCTCATCGGATGTGCCAATCTTCGACCGGTTCGCGCAGGCCTGATTTGACGCTGCGCAGGATTGCATCATTGACGGCGACGGCGCGCAGGGCGTCGTCGAGCGGCATCACGAAAGGGGTTTCGTCGCGAACCGCGGAAATGAAGGCGTCGGGCTGCGACCACTGTCCATGCGATAGGATACGTAGACCGTGGTCGCGCACGTCGAGATCGATCATGCCTTCGGTGCCGATGATTTCCGTGCGTGCCCAGATGCCGGTCGGAATGGTCGGTGGCAGCGTCCAGCCGAAGTAGAGCTGTCCGCTCATTCCGTTCGACAGCTCGACGGTGGAGAAGATCGCATCTTCGGATCGAACCCCGAGCGAAGGCATGAGCTTGGCGACCGGACGGGAGTAGACGGCGATGATGTCCGAACCCGAGATCCATTGCAGCGCATCCACGTCATGCACGCCGAGGTAGAAGCAGACGCTCGAATTTCCGTTCATGCGAAGACCGACTTCGCGATTGGTGAACCGGCCGCTGCTGCCGTGGATCGGCTCGCCGATCCGCCCGGATTTCACCGCTGCCGCGGCTTCGCAATAGCGCGGGTCGAACCGCAGGATGTGGCCGACCAACAGACGCGCGCCGTTTCTCTCCGCCGCTTTCGCAATCGCCTTGGCAGCGGAAAGATCATGAGCCATCGGTTTTTCGAGCAGCACCGGCTTGCCGGCATCGAGCAGAGTGCGGCAGACGTCTTCATGCAGCGTATCGGGTGCCGCCACTATGTAGGCGTCGACGGCATTGGCAGTCAGCGCGGCGGCGGCATCGGTGAAATGCCGGACGCCGAAATCGGACGCGGCCTTGCTTCCCGAGGCAGCGTTCGGATCAACGAATGCCGACAGTTCCGCGACAGGGCTGGCGGCAACCACCTGCGCATGCAGGAGGCCCATGTAGCCGGCACCGACGATGGCGATCTTCAACTTGCTCAAAGGGTTTCTCCTCACAGGCATGGTGCAAGGTTGGATGCTGGCCGGGGTGAGCAGGCTGGTGGTGTGATCGTGCGATCACCAAAGGCCAGCGTCATTACGTCTTCTTCCGTCGCCCCACGCGCCAGCGTGCCGACAGAGTGGCCTTCGCGCATGACGACGATGCGGTCGGCCACGCCGAGAACCTCGGGCAACTCGCTCGACACCATGAGGATCGCCGCGCCTTCGGCCTTCAATCTTGCGATCAGGTGATGGAGTTCGGACTTAGCGCCGACGTCGACGCCGCGCGTTGGCTCGTCGAACAGGATGATCTTCGGCTTGGTGGCAAGCCATTTGCCGATGACGACCTTCTGCTGATTGCCGCCCGAAAGTTCGATGGTCATCTTGTCGGGCTGGGCCGGCCGCACGCCGAGTGAGCCGATGAGATCGCGCGCGAGAGCCAGGATGCGGCGAGGTCTGAGCAGGCCGAAGTGACTGTTGTCGCGAATCCAGGCGAGGGACAGGTTATCCCTGATCGACATCGTGCCGACGAAGCCTTCCAGATGCCGATCTTCCGGTATGTAGACGATGCCGGCGCGATTGGCGGCCTTGGTGTCGCCGCCGGTCTGCTGCCCGCCGAAAATTCTGAGCGTGCCGCCATGCATGGGATCGAGGCCGGCAATCAGCCTGAGCACTTCGGAGCGGCCGCTGCCCATCAGGCCGGCGAGCGCGACGATTTCGCCCCTGCACACGCTGAGCGTGGCCGACTTCAAGAGCTTGCCATCGGAAATGTTGCTGATCTCGACCGCGGTTTCGCCGACTTGCGCTTCGAGATAGGGGAAGATGTCGCCGACATCGCGCCCGACCATCATGGCGACGATCTCGGCCTCGCTGGTCTGGCTGGTCTGGCGCTCGCCGATGAAGCGTCCGTCACGCAGAACGACGACGCGGTCGCACTGGCTGAAGATCTCTTCCATCTTGTGCGAGATGTAGAGGATGCCGGCGCCGCGAGCTCTCAGCCTGTCGATCAGGTCGTAGAGCTGGTCGCGCTCGCGGTTGGAGAGCGCGCTGGTCGGCTCGTCCATGATGAAGAACCAGGCATCGGACAGAACGGCACGGGCAATTTCCACCATCTGCCGGTGCCCGACGGAAAGCGTTCGCAGCTCCGCGGCAATGTCGATATCGAGCGACAGCTCGTCCATGATGGCCTTCGCATCGCGCCGCATCCGGGCCCGGTCGAGAAATCCCAGGCGGGTGTGCGGTTCGCGGCCGATGAAGAGATTCTCCGCCACCGTCAGGTCCGGCGAAAGGCTGAAATGCTGATGGATGACGCTGATGCCCTTGGCATCGCTGGGGGAGTGGAACTGGACGGCGTTGCCGTCGATGACGATCTCACCCTCGTCCGGGCGATGCAGACCAGAAATGCACTTCACCAGTGTCGATTTCCCGGCCCCGTTCTCGCCGGCAAGTCCCACCACCTCGCCAGCCGAGACGGCAAAGCTGACACCGTCGAGTGCCTTGACGCCCGGAAAAGACTTGCCAAGCCCGCGCAAGGCGATGCTGTGTTTGCCGACCGATGTTGCGGCGGTGTTGCGGGGCGACGGGGTGGACTTGCGGCCACCGGTCTTGAACAAGGCGGCGACACTCTCCGGCTGGCTGGTGAGAACGGCCACCAGAATGAGGCTCGCGGTCACGAAATAGATCAGGATCTGCGGCACCTGCAGGAAGGACAGGCCGGTGTTGATGACGCCCAGCAGCAGCGCCCCGATCGCCGTTCCCCAGATCGAGCCCTGGCCGCCGGAGAGTTTCGTGCCGCCGATGATCGCGGCTGTGATGGCTGTAAATTCAAGGCCGGTGCCGGCAAGCGGCTGTGCCGAACCAAGGCGGCCGATGGTGAGGATCGCGCCGAGCCCGGCTGTCGCACCGGCAATCAGGTAGACGGAGATGCGCACGAGGTCGACGGGAACCAGAGAGGCCCGCGCCGCCCCCGCATTGCCGCCGATCGCATAGATCCAACGCCCGTATACCGTTCGATTGAGCACGAACCACCAGAGGCCCAGGCAGATGGCGGCGATGATGACGGAGACCGGCAGCAGGCCGATTGTCTCGCGTCCGGCGAAAAGCAGGACCGGATCGGCGACCGCGATGCTGGATGCGCCGGAGAGACTGAGCGCCAGGCCGCGCGCGAACGCCATGGTGGCGAGCGTTGCGATGAAGGGAGAGATGCCGGCAAAGCCGATCAGCGCTCCATTGAGCAGACCTATCGCGGCACCGCCACCGATCGCGGCGAGAAGGCTCAGGCTCGCCGAGCCGGTTGCCGTATAGGCAAGACCCGCGGCGATGCCGGAACAGGCGAGGTTGCTGCCGACGGAAATATCGATGCCGCGCGCGATGATCACGGCCGTCATGGCAAAGGAGATGAGGGCGATGACCGCACTCTGCTGCGCGATGCTGACAAGGTTGCCGGTCGACAGAAAGCGCGGATCGATCCAGCCGAAGACGGCGATGGCGACCAGCAGCACCGCGATGAGAACCGGTTCGTTGCGCCGTAGTAACGGAGAGGTCCAGGACTGGAACATGGGTCGGTCCTCTTATCGAGCATCATGCGCGGTCACCACGGAAGCGGCGACGGCGATCGTCAGGAAAAGGGGACGCCGGATGACATGTCATCCGGCGCTTGAGCCGCTTTAGGCTGTTACTTTGCCAGGGTCATGGCGGTCGCCGGAACCTTGGGACCGAGTTGCTCGGTATAGTTCTTGGCTTCCACCGCCTCCTTGTCGGTGTTGATGTATTCGAAGGTGAGGCCATCCGCCTTGAGCTTCGCCGCCGTCGCATCCGAGGTCACGAAATAGGTCGGCATGTAGAGATCCTGCGGCAGCTTTTCGCCGTTGGCCAGGCGAGCGGCAACGGCGATGTTCCAGTAGCCGACACGATAGGCGCCGGTCAGCACGTCCATCACCATCTTGCCGTCGTCGATCAGCGGCTTCATCTCGGCGTCGCCGTCATAGCCGCCGTAGAGCAGCTGGGTTCCCATCGAACTGGCAACGGAATCGGCTGCCAGGCAAAGGCTGTCGGAGATGCAGCCGATGGCCTTCAGGTCCGGATAGGTGG
>NZ_RZRP01000214.1:0-8119 GCF_003997795.1 Mesorhizobium sp. M7A.F.Ca.US.005.03.2.1
GTCGCTATCGGCGGCGACACGGCCGTGGCAGGCGAGCGACAATTCGAAGGCGCCGCCCATGCAGGTGCCGTTGATCGCCGACACCCACGGCTTTCCGCAAGTTTCCAGCTTGCGGAACAGGCCGGTCATCATGCCGGCATTGTCGAACAGCGCCTTGGTCGCCTTTTCGGCGTCCTTGCCCTTTTCCGCGGCGAAGGTCGTCAGCATCTTCTGCAGCAAAGAGATATCTGCACCGCCGGAGAAGGTATCCTTGCCGGAGGTGATCACGGCGCCCTTGATGGCGGCGTCACCAGCCACCTTGTCGACAATGGCGTTCAATTCCCGCATCGCCTCTTCGGTGAAGACGTTCATCGAACGGCCGGGCATGTCCCAGGTGACCAGCGCAATGCCGTCGGCGTCGGTGTCGAGGGCGAAATTGGTGTAGCTCATCGTTTCTCTCCCCGTCAGACGCGTTCGATGATGGTTGCGGTGCCCATGCCGGCGCCGATGCACAGCGTCACCAGAGCGGTGTTGAGATCGCGCCGCTCGAGTTCGTCCAGCACCGTGCCGAAGATCATCGCGCCGGTGGCGCCGAGCGGATGACCCATGGCGATGGCACCGCCATTGACGTTGATCTTGTCATGCGGAATGTCGAAAGCCTGCATGTAGCGCAGCACCACCGAAGCGAAGGCTTCGTTGAGCTCGAACAGGTCGATGTCCGAGAGCTTCATCTTGGCGCGCTTCAACAGCTTCTCGGTGACGTCGACCGGACCGGTCAGCATCAGCACAGGCTCGGAGCCGATGTTGGCGAAGGTGCGGATACGCGCGCGGGGCTTCAGCCCCATCGCCTTGCCGGCCTTCTTCGAACCGAGCAGCACGGCCGCCGCACCATCGACGATGCCGGACGAATTGCCGGCATGATGGACGTGGTTGACCTCTTCCACTTCGGGATGCTTCTGCACCGCGACCGCATCGAAGCCGCCCATTTCGCCGGGCATGACGAAGGACGGGTTGAGCGAGGCCAGCGACTGCATGTCGGTCGACGGGCGCATATGCTCGTCATGGTCGAGGATGGTCAGGCCGTTCTGGTCCTTGATCGGGATGACGGATTTCTTGAAGCGGCCATCCGCCCAGGATTTGGCGGCGCGCTTCTGGCTCTCGACCGCATAGGCGTCGACGTCGTCTCTGCTGAAGCCGTATTTGGTGGCGATCAGGTCGGCCGAGATGCCTTGCGGCACGAACCAGCCGGGCAGGCCGACCGAAGGATCCATGAACCAGGCACCGCCCGAGGCGCCCATGCCGACGCGCGACATCGATTCGACACCGCCGGCAATGACGATCTCGTCCGCTCCCTGCGCGATCTTGGCGGCACCGAAATTGATGGCGTCGAGCCCGGAAGCGCAGAAGCGTGAGATCTGCATGCCGGGCGCCTTGGTGTCGTAGCCGGCCTCGAAGGCGGCGGCGCGCGGAATGACCGAACCCGCCTCGCCGACCGGATCGACGCAGCCGAAGATGATGTCGTCGACGTTTGCAGTGTCCAGCCCATTGCGGTCGCGCAGCGCTTCGAGCGTCTTGGCGGCAAGCCGCACCGCCGGCACCTCGTGCAGCGATCCGTCTTTCTTGCCCTTGCCGCGCGGTGTGCGCACGGCGTCATAGACATAAGCTTCAGCCATTTGCTTGCTCCTTGGGTTTGCCTGATGTCGCCTTCAGAGAGAGCGTCCGATCAGCAATTTCATGATCTCGTTGGTGCCGCCGTAGATGCGCTGGACGCGGGCGTCGCGGAACATGCGGGCGATCGGGTATTCATTCATGTAGCCATAGCCGCCATGCAGTTGAAGGCATTCGTCGACGACTTTTCCCTGCAGGTCGCTGAGCCAGTACTTGGCCATCGACGCTGTCACGGGATCGAGGCCGCCCGCGATGTGGCGGGCGACGCAATCATTGTAGAAGACGCGGCCGATGGTGGCCTCGGTCTTGAGTTCGGCCAGCTTGAACTGGGTGTTCTGGAAATCGATGATCGCCTTGCCGAACGCCTTGCGCTCCTTGACGTAGTCGATGGTCAACGCCAGCGCCCGCTCGATCATGGCGATGGCGCCTGTGCCGATCTGCAGCCGCTCCTGCGGCAGTTGCTGCATCAACTGGACGAAGCCCTGACCTTCCTCGTGGCCGAGCAAATTGGAGGTCGGCACGCGCATGTCGTTGAAGAACAGCTCCGACGTGTCGTTGGCCTTGAGCCCGATCTTGTCGAGGTTACGGCCGCGCTGGAAACCTTCGACCTCGTCGGTCTCGACGACGATCAGCGAGGTGCCCTTGGCGCCCTTCTCCGGATCGGTCTTGGTGACGACGATGATGAAGTTCGCAAGCTGGCCGTTGGTGATGAAGGTCTTGGAACCATTGATCTTGTAGTGGTTGCCATCCTTCTGCGCCCGCGTCTTGACGCCCTGCAGATCGGAGCCGGCGCCGGGCTCGGTCATGGCGATGGCGCCGATCAGCTCGCCGGTCGCCAGCTTCGGCAGCCATTTCTTTTTCTGCTCCTCGGAGCCGTAGTGGAGGATATAAGGGGCGACGATCGAATTGTGCAGGCCGATGCCGAACCCGTCGACGCCGACATGGCCAATGGCCTCGATGATGGCGCTCTCATGCGCGAAGGTGCCGCCGGAGCCGCCATATTCCTCCGGCATAGAAGCGCAGAGC
The DNA here is from genome assembly GCF_003997795.1 of Mesorhizobium sp. M7A.F.Ca.US.005.03.2.1. Taxonomy (NCBI): domain Bacteria; kingdom Pseudomonadati; phylum Pseudomonadota; class Alphaproteobacteria; order Hyphomicrobiales; family Phyllobacteriaceae; genus Mesorhizobium; species Mesorhizobium sp. M7A.F.Ca.US.005.03.2.1. The sequence goes on from NZ_RZRP01000214.1 coordinate 2,674, forward strand.
AGGCCGGCGGAACCTGCCTTCAGCCAGCTTTCGCGATCGACCATCTCGTTCTTCTCGAACTCGTCGTAGCGCGGCGCGATCTCCTCCGACATGAAGCGATGCGCCATGTCGTAGAGCATGCCGACCTCGTCCGCCGCCCAGGCGGGCTTCGGCAAAGAGAGCACTTCGGCGGGATTTGTCGCCACGATTTCCTCCGCGTATCGACAGACAGAAAGGCCAGTGAGGTCGAGCTTAGAACGCTTCCGCCAGCAGTGCCATCAATGTGTCGGCGCCGCTCGAAATGCGGGCGAGATGAGCCGATGTCTCCGGCATGATCCGCTCCATGAAGAAGCGCCCCGTCACGACCTTGTTGCCGTAGAAAGATTGCGCGCCATTGGCGTCCGTCTTACCAAGTGCCACCTTGGCCATCTGCGCCCACATATAGCCCAGAGCGACCAGGCCGAAGAGATGCATGTAGTCGGTCGAGGCGGCACCCGCATTGTCGGGCTTGGCCATGCCGTTCTGCACCAGCCACATGGTCGCCGCCTGCAAATCGTTGAGACCTTTCTTCAACGCCTTAGTGAACGGCGCCATCTTCTCGTTAGCGCGGTTCTCCTCGCAGAATTCGCCGACCTCCTTGAAGAAGGCCTGCACGGCGCGGCCGCCATGCAAACCAAGCTTGCGGCCGACGAGGTCGAGCGCCTGGATGCCATTGGCGCCTTCATAGATCATGGCGATGCGGGCATCGCGCACGAACTGGCTCATGCCGTGCTCTTCGATATAACCGTGACCGCCGAACACCTGCTGCGCCATGACGGCGTGGTCGAACCCTTTGTCGGTGAGCACGCCCTTGACCACCGGCGTCATCAGGCCGGTGTAGTCGTCGGCGGCCTGGCGATCCTTGTCATCGCCGGAGCGGTGGGCGATGTCGGACTTGATCGCCGTCCACAGCGCCAGCGCGCGGCCGGCCTCGTTGAAGGCTTTCATGGTCATCAGGCTGCGGCGGATGTCGGGATGGACGATGATTGGATCGGCCTTCTTGTCCGGCGCCTTCGGCCCAGACAATGAGCGGCCCTGCAAACGGTCCTTGGCGTAGCCGACAGCGTTCTGATAGGCGATCTCCGACAGCGACAACCCCTGCAGGCCGACACCGAGGCGCGCCTCGTTCATCATCGTGAACATCGCCTTCAGGCCGCCATTGGGCTCGCCGAGCAGCGTGCCCTCAGCCTCGTCATAGTTCATGACGCAGGTCGAATTGCCGTGGATGCCCATCTTCTCCTCGATCGAGCCGCAGGAGACGGTGTTCCTGTTGCCCGGATTGCCCGACGGGTCGAGCTTGAGCTTCGGCACGATGAACAGCGAGATGCCCTTGACGCCTTCCGGCGCACCCTCGATGCGGGCCAGCACCAGATGGACGATGTTGTCCGACATGTCGTGTTCGCCGGCCGAGATGAAGATCTTCTGGCCTGAAATCTTATAGGTGCCATCGCCGTTCGGCACCGCTTTGGTCCGCAACAGGCCGAGATCCGTGCCGCAATGCGGCTCGGTCAGGTTCATGGTGCCGGTCCAGGCACCCTCGATCATCCTCGGCAACCATGTCGCCTTCTGCTCGTCGGTGCCGTGGGTGATGATTGCCGCGATCGCGCCCTGCGTCAGGCCAGGATACATCATCAAGGACATATTGGCCGAGACCATATATTCGGCGACGGCGGTGTGCACGGCATAGGGCAGGCCCTGGCCGCCGAACTCGACGGGTGCGGCCAATCCCATCCAGCCGCCCTCGCGGTACTGGTCGAAGGCCTCCCTGAAGCCTTTCGGCGTGGTCACCGAGCCATCGTCGTGACGCACACAGCCTTCCATGTCGCCGACACGGTTCAGCGGATGCATGACGTTTTCGGCGAGCTTGGCGCCTTCGGCGAGGATCGCCTCGAGCACATCGGGCGTGGCGTCGGCAAATCCGGGAAGGTTCGAATAACGCTGATAACCCAGAACCTCGTTGAGCACGAACAGCGTATCCTGGACCGGAGCCCTGTATGTCGGCATGCTTTTTCTCCACCCTGCAAACCCGGTCCGAATGCCCCGAAGACAAGCCAGGGCGGCATGCGGACCCATATTGGGAGCGGGATAGCAAAAATTGACGTTTGCGTAAACGTCAATTTTCTCGATGCGACAAGATTCCCCGCCCCCTGGAGCAATGAGCGTAGCGGCGCGACGTTGCGCAAGCCAGCGCCGAAAGGCCATAAGAGTGGGCCAGGACAACGAAAAGCCGCGTGGCAGGCCACGCGGCTAGACAGAACTCGGACAATCAGCAGACGACTTGGTGTCTGGCGCAATTCCTGACGGAATTGCTTCAGCTGGCGGCGCTCGCCTGCGGCGCCGAACGCTCGCTCAGCATCTGGCGCACCGCCGACATCGAGCCGCTGAGCTCGTTGATGGCGTCGTCGATCAGCGCCCGTTGCTTCTGCAGGCGGGCAAGCTGCTTTTCCGACTTGTCCAGCGCAAGCTTGAGCTGCTTGGTGTTTGAACCGGTGGGATCGTAGAGATCCATCATCTGCTTGACGTCGCGCAGCGAGAATCCGACCTTGCGGCCAAGCAGGATCAGCTTGAGGCGGGCCTTGTCGCGGCGCGTGTAGAGACGGGTCGAACCGTCGCGCTGCGGGTTGAGCAGGCCCTTGTCTTCGTAGAAACGCAGCGTGCGCAGCGTCACTCCATATTTCTTCGCCATCTCGCCGATGCGGACGAGGTCCTCGCCGGCTTCGGCAGACATATTGGTATTGGCCGCGGTCTCGCCGGCCGAGATAAGCTTCATGGTCACTGGCTTTCCCCGTCTGGTGGCGTCGCGGTCCTGGACCGTGCGTCGCCTGACTGGAAGCGGGGGCCTGCTTCCAGTCGTGGTTTCAACAAACAAATCGCAAACATGCGCTCAATGCGCCTTTTACGTTTACGTCAATTCTATACCGATTGCCGCAGGATGACGCAAGGGCGTTCTGCGCCCCGCCCTTTATGCCGCACCGTCAGGCCGGCAGCCAACATCCTTTCGATTTCTTAAGTTTGGTTAACGCGTTGTTTACCACGTTGGGGGAAATGTGGGCGCGTCGGCTACCCGTGTTTATCCTGTATCGAATTTTTCACGGTTTTTCGGAGCGCGGGCGAGAGCCCGGGAAGCTCGTCTTCCGCCGCGGCATCGCCGCCGGTCGCCTTCGTTCCGATAGGGACCTGGGGGAACTGGCCGCGAGCCAGCCATTCTGAAAGACGGACGCACCGATGAACAGCAAGCGGTCCTATCTCGATACACTCAATGCCGGCAGGCAGCGCAGGCCGCAGACCACGCTCGATCAGTTGAACCAGTCGCTGGAGACACTGGAGCAGCGGCTGGAGCGGACGCGCGAGGATCCGATGGCACGTCCCGAACTCCGCCAACCCGATCCCCGCCAATATGGTGCCGATGCGCGCTACCCCGCCGCCCGGCCCTCTGGCCAGCAGCGCTGGTATGAGGACCCGCAGCCCGCGTCGCGTCCGAAGAGCCCGATGCAGGGAGCCGCCGCTTTCGAGCAGAATTACCAGGCCATTGCCCGCGATATCGATCGCGTGCGCGGCCAGGAGGATGGCGTTGCCATGGTCGGCAAGATCGCCGGCGAATTGCGCGGCATGCGCGAGGAATTGCGCCACCAGATGACCGCAGGCCTGCAGCGGGAATTCGAAGCGCTGCGCAAGGACATCGAGCGGGCCTTCCAGTCAGGCGCAAGGCCCGGTGCTTCGGCCAAGGGCAGTGCTGAACTCGGCCTTGAGTTCGAGCGTCTTTCGGGCGCCATCCAGACCCTGGCCGAGAAGAGCGACGACAGAAGCGTCAACATGCTGCGGCTCGAGCTCGAACAGGTCAAAGCCGCACTCGAAACGCTGGCACGCGAAGAGAGCGTGCAGAAGGTCGACCGCCGCTGGGACGATTTCGATCGCCGCTGGACGGCGTTCGAAGACCGCGTCGACGCCGACCAGCGCAAGCGCTCGGACGACCCGGGCCTGTCTGCTCTCACCGCCCGGCTCGAGCAGATCAGCAATGCCGTCAACAATTTGCCGGAATCGTTGTCGCTGCGCTCGCTGGAGGAGAAGGTGCGCACGCTTGCCGGCGCTGTCGACCATTTCGCCAGCCAGCAAGACAATCGCGGCAGCGACACGCTTGGCATGATCGACGAGCGGCTGGACGAGATTTCCCGCGCCATCGTGGCATCGACGGTCGCCGCGCAAGCCAATTCATTCGACCACGAGGCTTTCGAGCGCATAGAGAGACGGATCGACTCGCTTGCCGGCCAGATCCAGGAAGTGGCGCAGGATCGTCCCGGCAACGCTGTCATGGACCGGTTGAGCACGCTGTCGGGCCGGGTCGACGAACTCGCCGGCCGCGCCAATCTGCCGGAGCAGGCGATGGAGCGCCTGGCCAAGCAGATCGCATTCATCGCCGACAAGATCGACCAGGCACCCGCCATGCCTGACGCCGACTACATCTTCCATGGGCTGGAGCAACGCTTCGACGTCCTGTCGAGCATGATGGAACGCCGCCAGGGTGACGCCATCGAGCAGGGCAACATGCTGTTCCGCGATCTCGAGCGCAGGCTGGACGAGGTTGCTGACAGGCTCGACCAGCGCATGCCGCAGGTCGACAGCGTCGGCATCATGGAAGCCATCGATGCCCGCTTTACGGCGCTCGCCAGGCGCCTTGAAACGCGTGTGCCCGATCCCGCGGGCGAAGCGGCGATCCGCGGACTGGAGAGCCGGCTCGAAGACATTTCAAGCCGGCTGGACGCGTCGGCCGCACAGGTCGCCGGCATCGATCCGGCGCTGATCCGCAGCCTGGAAGCACAGGTTGCCGGCCTGTCGGCTCATCTTTCCAAGCCCAGCACCCCGCTGCCGGAATTCGAGGACATCAGCCCGCGTCTCAACGAAATTGAAAAGTCGCTCGCAGGAACCCGCGATTCCATCCTTGGCGCGGCGCGCGAAGCGGCCGAGAACGCAGTGCAATCGCTGGCCGGTTCGAGCGCCAATACGACCGCGGTTTCCGGCCTCGCCCAGGATTTGAAGACGCTTGAAACGCTGACGCGGCGCTCCGACGAACGCAATTCGAGAACGTTCGAGGCCATCCACGATACGTTGCTCAAGATCGTCGACCGGCTGGGTTCGCTCGAACCCGGCGAGCCGGTCGAGGCGATGAGCGAATTGCTGGATGCGGCACCGGCCGAGCCGAGCAACTGGCGCGGCGTGCGCCGACCCAAAATGGCCGTCGACGCGCCGTCGATGGATATCGATCAGCCCCTGCCATTGACTGGGGACATGGCAGATCTCGATGGCCGTGCCGCCGCCATCCTGCGCAATGAGCCGGGTGCACGCGGCGACCTGGGTATGCGTAGCGACCTCGGTATTGGTATTGGCACGCGCACGCCGGCCTGTCCGCCTTTCTCGGCGATCGTGTCCGAAC
>NZ_RZRP01000215.1:0-8111 GCF_003997795.1 Mesorhizobium sp. M7A.F.Ca.US.005.03.2.1
TATGTATACTGCCCCATGCCCATGAGGCAGAATCGTCGCCAAATCGACATATGCATTCACTCCAGGCAGAAGTTAGGGATTCCATTATGGAATGCTTCAACTTTTCACTAGGCTCTGCCTGTTCGAGCCAAGAGGCTATGGCCGAAGGCTGTAAAGGCACGAGCAGTGCCAACACTTCATCGTCAGCGCTTTCTAAGCGAGCTACTGTCGGGCCAAGGTGTTTGCTAAGCCAAATCTCAAAGAACGCGGCGGCTGGCGAACTCGCATCCAAATGCCGGTCCCAGTTAGAAAATAAGTGCAACGCAGGCATGTTTGCAACCGAACCGAGAAGAGTGTCTAGTTTCGCAAGAATACGAACTGCTATCGGCGAATACACCGAACATTGCAGCGACATGCAGTCCCGCAACGAGATCTTCTCTGATCGTGAGAGAGTTGTATGAAGGGTATCATGTCTGCTGCTGTCAGACCACTCGTAGCCAAAAGCAGGATGCGATCTACTCCATTCCTCCGGAACATTCATTGCGTTGGCAGTGGCGACAAAACCTTTGGCGGGGTTCATCTCGAACGGCCCATCGTCCGGTGACAAATACCCTTCCCATTCGAACCGACCGTCTCCTGGAACCGGAAGCAGGCCGTCCCAATTTCTTCGGACCGGAGCCGCACCTGACGGTTTCCACGCAATTACATTCGACGTGTCCGCATAGATGTGATTAACTGAAGGACAACCCCAGTTTGCTAGACTGGAGGTGTATTCTGAAAATGTCTTAGAGCGCATTACGGCCAAGCTGGCCATGTAAGGTGCCATGCCGGGATCCATCCATACGGTTCTCAGTGCGAAGGCGCGGTCTTTTTCAGCATTTTGGTTTAAAATGGGTCCATGGCGTGTGAACTGAAGCTTTACCTCCTGGTCGGTGTGGGCGCGAACTGGAATTTTCTCGTGTATAGTCTTCACCTGCTCCCAGGCCCCTTTATATAAGTATTTATTTCCCTCACTCTTGGTTTCGTAAACATAAATATCTTCTTGGTCAGCGCCGAAAATAGTCAGACCAAAGGCGGCTGTCCCGTTGTGACCCATGGAGATTCCTGGGATCATAGGCTCTCCAGCGCCAATTACATCGAGCCCGGGCATACTCAGGTGTACAAGATACCTGATGGACGGAAGGACGTGCTTGCGATGCGGGTCTAGAGCAAGGATTGGTCGCTCCGTTGTGGTTTTTGTTGCGGATATGGCCCAGTTGTTTGAGCCCTCTTGGAACACCGTCTGCATGATCTCATCACTCGGTGTTACGCGGGTCCAACGGTCAGCTTCCTGAAGACTTGCTGCAAGTCTTTCCCTCGAGAATGAGACGGGACAGATTGCCAAGCGAAAATCCTGCAGTACTCGATCTGTCATAAAGGCGAGGTCAAGGCCCTCCGCTGGTCGTGGCGCTATCGGAGGTGACAATTCTTGTCTCAACCTGTCGAGGCGGGTACCTCGTTCCACACCTGCCAATGCCATCACCCTGCAGCGCAGAAGCTCCGAAATCGCATTTCGGGTTAGTGAGTGCGTTCGCACGCGAACGACGTCTTCGGGTTTCCAATAGTCGGGAGTGTGACCGAGGAGGCCAAACTCGGGTGGCAAGGCAATCAAACCGTCATGGCAACTGTCTACGTAGGAATTGATCCCCTCGGCAAACGCTGAGCATATCTCTTCGGAATCCGGGCCGTACGCCTGCCATTCTGCACTCATGGCTCCGCGAAATAAAAAGAGACGCGCCGCCCGATCCTGCTCCAAATATCCGGGGCCAAAGTCTCGTGACAGGAGACCGAGACCTCGTTTGCGCGCAATATCAATTTGCCAGAGGCGGTCTCGAGCTGCATTCCAACCCTGCGCGAAAAATAGGTCGTGCAAGTTCTGAGCCTTGATATGAGGAACCCCCCATTTATCAATGTCGATCGTGACCTCACTCTTAAGCTTGTCGGAGCTGTGGCGGTCGAAGGTTATGTTCTTTAACATGTGTTGATCCGTTTGGTTCACCCAAAGATGGTCGGGAATCTGCCAGAGGACGACGTCTGCAGATTGTGGTCGGTTGCGGGCAGAGGGTTGAGGCCGCACTCTTGCAACCTGATCATGTGTGGCGAGCCAATCCTCAGCGCGCCTGGACGCGAACTGGCACGGTGGGCTGCGCACAAGCTCAGCGGGATCCTACTCTCGCGCTTCCGGGAACGAGGCGCTTGCCGAGAACGCTCTGATGTATGTCAGCCAATACGTACGAATACAATATCCGCACATGTTGTCTCGCTGGCCTGAGGCAACGCATTCGATACACAGTAACTCGGTCGAACGGCCTCGTTGAAGGATGGCTCCCTCAATGCGACAAGATCTGGCTGAGAAACAATTTCGTTCTTTCGTGCTGCGGGTTTCTGAAGAAGTCGTGCGGTGTACCCTCTTCGACGATCTCACCTCGATCCATGAAGATTACTCGATCGGCCACGGCGCGCGCAAAGCCCATCTCGTGGGTGACGCATACCATGGTCATGCCGTCGCGTGCGAGTCCGGTCACAGTCTCGAGCACTTCAGCGACCATCTCTGGATCGAGCGAGGAGGTCGGCTCATCGAAGAGCATGACTGCAGGCTCCATACAGAGGGACCGGGCAATTGCGACGCGCTGCTGCTGTCCCCCGGAGAGCTGAGCCGGATATTTGTTCGCCTGTTCGGGAATGCGCACGCGCTCTAGGAATTTAAGCGCGATCTTTCTAGCCTCACCCTCTGGAACGCCCTTTATCCACATCGGCGCCGCCATACAGTTCATCAGCACGGTCATGTGCGGGAAAAGATTAAAGTGCTGAAAAACCATGCCGACGCTTTTGCGAACTTCAGCTACGTTGCGCATTTTGTTATGTAACCTAATCCCAGTGACGGTAATCTCGCCATCCTGGTGCGCTTCGAGCCGATTGACGCAACGGATCAGCGTCGACTTTCCCGAGCCTGAGGGCCCACAGATGACGATACGTTCGCCCTTGCGGACGGTTAGGTTGATGTCAGTTAGTGCTCTGAAGGCACCATACCATTTGGATACATTCTTAGCTTCGATGACTTCGTCGCTCAATATTGCATCTCTCTTGTTCATTGGCGCATCTGTAAGTGCCTTGAAAATGGCCGAACCAACTTAGACGTCTTTTTTAGCTTGACCAATGAATTCACGATCATCGCTTCTTACTTCTGGCAAAATGGTCCTCGATCCGGGATTGGACCAGTTCCAGGCAGGCGGATAAAATCCAATAAATCATTGCCGCTGTTACTAGCATCTCCATAGTATGGAAGGTTGGCTGGCCGAGTGAGTGAGCTAGATACGTCAGCTCCCAAACGCCAAGAACCGAAACGAGAGAGCTGTCTTTGAGCATTGAGATGAACGTGTTTCCCATCGGGGGAATGATAACCGGAAGCGCTTGCGGCAGAATGATTCTGCGCATTGTGAGCGCAAAGCCGAAACCTAATGACCGGGATGCCTCCCACTGGCCGCGATCGATGCTGGCTATGCCCGAACGGAAGATCTCCGTCATGTAGGCACCACTGCATAGCGAAAGCGCCAACACGCCTGCAGGCACGGCATTAATAACGTAACCTACCTGGGGCAAGCCCATGTAGATCAGATAAACCTGCATGAGAAGCGGCAGACCCCGGAAGCATGAAGTGTAGAAGCTGACTATCGCGTAAGCCATGCCGTTGCTTGACAGTTTCGCAATCGCGCCGATTATTGCGATAGCCGACGCAAATAGCAGTGACATCGCTGATACGTAAACTGTAGTAACTACCCCCTGCGTAATTAGAAATGGCAGGTTTGCCCAAATAAATGGCATGCTTAAGTCAAATGCCGCGAAGAGCGAAAGGAACAGTAGCACCAACTCAAACCATACGATCCCGATTTGGATTTTGAGCGGGACAAAACCAATCAGCACGAGGTTGAGGCAGAACATTGCGGCAATTACAAAAGCGATCGCAATGCGACTGTAAAACTTCACTTGTGCGTGATCGCCAATCACGGGCCGTAGGAGTTCGCCCATCGTGGTGCCCGCTACGTTGAAGATAAGAAAAACCGCGAGCACAATTGCAAATATGCAGCCGATAAACCATGGCTTGTGGACGAGCACCTCAGATTCAACTGTATCGTGGTAAAGCATAAGCATTTTCTTCCTAAGAAGAGGCGCCCCCGGGAAGGGGACGCCCACGATTGTGTCATGTTATTTATCGACGCTGAAATCCCCCCCGAACCACTTGACCGAGAGTTTAGCAAGAGTGCCGTCATCCTTCATCTTCTTGACCGCGGCAGCGACCTTGTCGATAAACTCCTTATCGCCACGCTCGATTGTGACAGCGCCCGGGGCGTAGAATAAGGGATCGCCAATAACCTTCAATGGATAGCCAGATTTGATTGCCGCAGCCGCCGTCGTTCCTTCAGTAATGACGCCATCGAGACGAACACCATCGCCGAGGCGCAGGTCGTCAAGCGTAAGAGAGTTAGCACTTGGATAAGCCTTCACTTGGCCCGCTGTAAATTGATATTGTATTGGCTTAGCGCCGATCCATGCCGGTGTGAGCTTGTGATTGGCATACAAATCGCCAAGAGTTCCCGCTCGGACGCCGACGATCTTGCCCTCCAGGTCGGAAGGCTTCGTCGCTTTGCTATCCTTGTGAACGACAGCGACTTCGCCTTCGTAGAAGTACATGGCCGGGAAGGCGAATTTTTTGGCGCGATCGTTGGTCGGCGTCATTTGACCCATGGCCATGTCCCAACGCCCCCCCCACTGGCCTGCCTGAATGATATCCCAGCCCGGGGTCACGAATTTGATCTTCACGCCCAAGTAGTCCGCAATGCCCTTCGCGACCTCTACATCATCACCGTCGAGTTCATGTTGGTCGTTCAAGTGAGACAAGGCTCCCCAGTCGGACCCGACCGCTACCGTCAATGTCTGTGCCGCGAGCACACGATCAAGGACTTCGCCGGCGCAAGCCTTGGCTGACAAAGACATCGACGCAACCGCCATGGAGACTGCAACTACGACCGTCGTTACATGATTGTTCATCTATAGTTCCCTTTTTTCTCGTTCTTATTTTCTTGAAAGCTACCTTCGTCGCCACCGAGAGGAGTGTCTTAGCGGTGCGCCATTGCTCCCTGCTGATTGGACCCATCCCGGTCCGTCATTTAACGAACGACACCTTATCGCTCTGCATTGTTGGCATTCAGCGAAATCGAGTTCGATGATGCAGGTTTCCTGCGAACTACCCTTGGCTTTCGCCGGATCGCTCTGGCGATTTCACAAAGCACGGATACCCTGGCCTCAGAGAGGTCGGCGAACTCGCCAACTCGCTGGACTCCGAAGGCTGCAGATTGCATCGCCACAAGACGTCTTGTTTGGAAGGATCTAAACTGGACTGGCGCGTTGAATTACACCTTGCAGGGCTGACTCTGGTCACGTGGGAACTGCGGTCCAAGCCCCTCTCTCTCCCTAATCTCGACCTCCCTAATCTCGACCTCCCTAATCTCGACGACCTCTTCGCCGGCCGTGTGCGCACCCGCTACTCAACCGTCGGGGCGCTCGAGGAAGAATGCTTCTCTGCCGACATCGTGGTCGGGGCCGTGCTGATCGCCGGTGCTGCCGCGCCAAAGCTCGTCACCCGCGAAATGATGTCCGGCATGAAGAAGGGCTCGGAGCTGGTCGACGTCGCTATTGACCAGGGCGGTTGCTTCGAGACGTCGCATGCGACGACTCAAGCCGAGCCCACCTACGAAGGCGACGGCGTTATCCACTATCGCGTCGCCAACATGCAGAGTCGCCCATGCCATTTCGCGATTTCTTGCCTTGCGAGTTCGCACGTATCCCTCTGGGTCAACATCGTTGATAGACCAGAGAATTTTTGACTCATCGTAGCTCGGACAGCGGAGACGCGTTACAATTGTCAACCCGTTCGGACCCGGTTTAATCGAGATGTACTCGGCATACTGCGCATGATGGCTCATGCCTCTTGTAGCTGGAAGCGTTCGGCAAGTTAGGTCCTACTTGCCACGCGAGAGCGGGGCCGCAAGTATGCGCCGGCCGCAATACAACGCTGATTTGCTGCGTTGTCGAGGACATTTCGCATAGAATGCGCGCCTGCCGCTGCTATGATCATAACATGTTGTGATTTAGTCCAGTCCGAACTCCCGAGGTTGGGTCGCAACTCTCGATAGCCAGCTGGCGCCGGGGGCGCCTAGGCATGAAATTGGATCCCATGTATGACAGAATTCAAACAACGGCAAACCGTCGGTAACGCGTCGGAGAGCGTACTCGAATTCGACGGACAGCAATACCTGGACGGCCGTGCATCGGATCCTCGCGAATTTGGCTGGATGCGCGGTGCGCCGCCGCCGCCAGACAAGCGTGTAACATTCGAGAATGAAACTGTTTGGACCTTTCCTCAGCTTCGCTGGTCGCTATCGCATATGCGTGAGCTGCGGCCCACAGTCCAAGTGTGGCGAGGGCGGGGCGGACCGTCGCAGCTTGAGTGCAGCAACAGGTCTACCGAAATCGATGGGCTCACGTTCGTCGACATGGACGACCGCACCAACCGGTTCGAGGAGGCGCTATTCGACACCTACACCGACGGCATTTTGGTCCTGCATCGGGGGCGGATCATATACGAACGATACTTCGGCGCACTCGCGCCGCACGTACAACATTCGTGTCAGTCAATCACCAAATCGTATGCGGGCACCCTAGCCGCGGCGTTGGTGCATGAGGGCATTCTCGACGACAGGAAGACAATATCGCAGTTTGTGCCGGAATTACGAGGTACAGGGTGGGAAGATGCAACGCTCCGCCAAGTCATGGACATGCAAACTAACGTTGCTTTTACTGAAGATTACACAAGTGTAGACAAGTCATATAGATGCGAATACCTGCGTACCATACGAAAGGAAGGGGCGCACGGCAAATTTGTCTACAAAGGCGTCGATACCAATGTTATGGCTTGGGTTATGTCGCGCGCAACGGGCCGGTCGTTCGCACAACTGTTGGAGGAGCGCTTATGGTTGCCACTGGGCTGCGAAGAAGACGCCTATGTCGAGATCGACCCGACAAACGGTATGCCGAGGGCGCATAGCGGACTCAATGTGACGTTGCGCGACTTGGCGCGTTTCGGCGAGCTGATGCGATGTGAAGGCTCGTGTAATGGCAAGCAACTGGTTCCCGCGAGTGTTGTCTACGACCTTCAAGATCTCGACCACCCCGCCAAGCCGGACCTCCCATTCGGCTATACATACCGAAGCCAATGGTGGGTATCACACGACGAGCTTGATGCTATTGAAGGTCGGGGCCTTTACGGCCAGAACCTGTACATAGCGCCAAAGGCGGAGATGGTGATTGCGCGCTTCGGGTCGCACCCCGCTTGCGACCACATTGATCGGATTAGAAGGCCGCAGATGCAGGCATTGGGGAGGATGCTCCGCGCGTAACTTGATGCACTAGACGGTCACCGCGCTTGTTTAGGAATTTCCTGCAAATTCGCGGTTGAAGAACTGGGGCGCCTACGCCGAATTCCTGCGTTCGGCTAGGGGGCAATTGGCGCAAAAGGCCTGTAGACGCTGCTACGCTTATGAAGTAAATACCAGAAGCCTCGCTTCCCATATGCATAATGCAGACCGATCTGGCTCGCTTTTGCTGAGGAAACAATGATCACCGAACATTGCATATTGATTGGGGCCGTCGCGACTTTGTATTGCGAGAATGGAACCGGTGGACCTATTGTATTCTTGCATGGTGCCGCTTTCGGGCTTATCCGTCAGCTTGACCTGAAACAAAACCCAACCCAAACATCAACGAGACCCAGGATCAGACCGAAAAATGGCCGCCTTCAAATCGGAATGCTGGCCGGAATGAAATCGGAATGACTGGCCGGCTTCAAATCGGAATCGGTGGCCGGCTTCATCGGAATACGCAGGCAATGGTATCGGCATCAGTGGCAGCGCTCTTGCGCTGCTTCTGGACGGTGAGATCGGCGGTTACCTGGGAAAGCCGGGCGACCAGCGCCTTGAGCCGCTGCTGGGCCGCGCTCGGCGGCAGCGTCGGCTGCAGCCGTTTGACCTCGCTATAGC
>NZ_RZRP01000216.1:0-8099 GCF_003997795.1 Mesorhizobium sp. M7A.F.Ca.US.005.03.2.1
ATACGGTGATCTACACCAATGGCTTCTTTTCGACATGGGTGGCGACGCTGGGCGATCTGATGCGCTTCGGCTCGTCGCCCTTGCCGCCCGAAGAGGTGACACTTTATGGCGACGGCAACGTGCCGGCGACGTTCGTCAGCGAGAAGGACATCGCCGCCGTGACCTTGCGCGCGCTGAACGACCCCAATGCCATCCGCAGCGAGATCCGCATCGCCCGAAACAAGATCACCCAGAACGAAATGATCGATCTGTGGCGCGGGGTGAGCGGCCGCTCGCCGCGCATCGTGCCTCAGAGTGCGGCGGAGCTTGAGGCGATGATCGCGTCAGCCCCCTGGCTCGGACTGCTGCGGGCATTCTGGATACGCGGCGAGACCGCGCTCGAGACGGCCACGCCGGAAGCCGGAGTGCTGTATCCGGAGCTGGCTTTCGAGACCATCGAGAGCGCCTTTGTTGCGATGGCGGACGCCGCTGGGCGATAGGAGCAGGAGCGCGGCGCTGAAGCTGACGTCGTCGGCGCGGCCGATGAATCCGGCTCGCGGCGTGAGCCGCCCGAGAAGGGCTGGTCTCACCCGTGCGGGCCTGTATCATGGTCATGTGAATTCCTGGGAGGAGGCTTGTGCATGCGGCTGAATCGGAATCTCTGTCAGTGGAGGGTTTGGGTCTTCATCGCCGCAATGGCGCTTTGGCCGCACGCGGCGCCGGCCGATAGCCTCACGCCCGAGCGCATCACTGCTGCCCTGTCGAAGCTCGAAGCGCTTGCCGAAGCCGCCGTCGCGGACGGTGCCGTACCCGGGCTCGCCATCGGCGTCGTGCGCGATGACGAGGTGATCTTCCTCAAGGGTTTTGGGCATCGCGAGGCCGGCAAGCCTGAGACCGTCGACGCCGACACGGTGTTCCAGATCGCCTCCCTTTCCAAGCCGGTTTCCGCCACCGTCGTAGCGGCGTTGGTTAGCGACAGGATCGTGTCCTGGGATTCGAAGATCGCCGATCTCGATCCGGCCTTCAGGTTGGCCGATCCTTATCCGGCAAGCCAGCTCACCGTCCGTGACCTGTTTTCGCATCGCAGCGGGCTTCCAGGCACCGCCGGAGACGACCTCGAGGACATTGGCTACGACCGCGTCGAGATCCTGCATCGCCTGCGGTTCGTGCCGCCATCGTCGAGCTTTCGGGCCGGGTATTCTTACAGCAATTTCGGATTGACAGAGGGTGCCGTGGCAGCCGCGACACCGACGGGAAAGCCCTGGGAGCAGGTCGCCGAGGAGAAGCTCTACCGTCCGCTGAGCATGGCCTCCACGAGTTCCCGCCATTCGGACTTCGTCAAGCGAACCAACCGCGCCGCGCTTCACGTCAAGGTCGATGGCGCCTGGGCAGCGAGGATAGAGCGCGATCCGGATGCGCAGGCGCCCGCCGGCGGCGTCAGCTCTACGGCACGTGACCTCTCGCAATGGGTGCGCCTCATCCTCCACAACGGCGTTTATGCCGGCAAGACACTGATTGCCGCCGATGCGCTAAGCCAGACGCATGTTCCGCTGATAGCGCGCGGCAACAATCCCGTCTCCGGCGGCGCATCGTTCTACGGCCTCGGCTGGAATGTCGAATTCGGCCGACACGGCCTGAGCTGGGGCCACGCCGGCGCTTTCAGCGTCGGCGCGCGTACCCTGGTGACAGTCTTCCCAAAGGAGAAGTTGGGCATAGTCATCGTCGCCAACGCCTTTCCGACTGGCCTGCCGGAGGGATTGTCCGACAGCTTCGCCGATCTCGTCTTCGACGGTAAGGTCGAGAAGGACTGGGTCAAGGCGTGGAATGATATCTATGCGGGCCTGTTCGGTCCGGCGGTCGCGGCGGCCAAGGCCGCCTATGCCGCGCCGCCGTCTCCGTCACGGCGAGCCGGGCCGGGCAGTGTCTATGCTGGCCGGTACGCCAACGACTTCATCGGCGACGCGATTGTGTCGAAAGCGGGAGACGACCTTGTACTCAAGGTAGGCCCGGCCGCCGGCCGGTCCTATTCATTGAGGCATTTCGACGGTGATCTTTTCCTGACCTTCCCCGACGCGGAGACGCCGGACAGCCCCTCGGGTGTAAGTTTCGTGGTCGGCGCTGACGGCAAGGCGTCGGCCATGACTGTAGGTTTTCTCGACGACAATCATCTCGGCACGCTGCAACGTGTGGGGGACTGACTTCCAAATCGACCGGTCCCGCCGGGAGTCAGGATGCCGGGCCGTATCGGAGCAGTTTGAAGCAATCGCCGTTGCCCGATTTCGTCTGTGCCAGCGAGGGCTTCGATCTGTCGATCCATTCCTGATGTGACCTCGCGTCGGCTTCGATCGCCTCGACCGGTGCAAGACTGACAAAGCTGCGTCCGTGGCTGAGAAGCCAGCACGCACGGCCGAGAAATCGCCTGCTGCGCTGGCGCAAGAGGTCGGCATCGTAGAAGATGTCGAGCACCTCGTGCTTGATCTTGCGCTCGGTTTCAGGATTGGCGATCGCAACCTCGATCGGCTCGCCGCCGATCGCATCCTGCAGGTCCTTGTAGTCGAGGGTGAGTTGGGTGATGGCATATTTGATCTCGCTCTCGTCGCGCACGATGTCGAACCATAGCGTCGGATCGAGCTGGTTGACGACGAACGACGACTCGAAATCGCGCGACAGGTTGAGGATGTCGAAGTCCCGGATGTCGACGTCGCGCTCAACCAGCAGGATTTCGCGGATCTGCTTGCCAAGCTCCGCTCCCTGCGCGCCGATGGCGGCGTTGGTTCCACCAAGTTCGGGACTAACGTAGGCCCCGCCGTCATCCAGCAGCGCGTCGAATTCGCCAAGTGACTCGACGAGGGGAGCGCCGCGAGCGATGCGCGCCGCCAGCTTGGCCAGAACCTGCTGGAGATCCGTTTCGCGTCTGCGCTGGTCCTGGTAATTCTGCTGGAAAAAGAAGATGAACAGCGACACCCCGATGCCGATCAGGATCACGCCCAACTGCGAGAAGATGTTACGGTAGTATTCCAGCAGCTTTTCGCGATGACGCACGTCGTCGCGCACACTGTGGGCGACGCGCAGATTGACGATCAGCGACAGGATGAGCAGCCCAGTACCGACGAGGATGAGGCCGCCGATGAGCAGGTAACCATGGCCTGTGCTGAAATCCATTCGTTTTCCCTGAAGCCCAGACTGCGCAGAATAGTGCCATTTTGGCTAAATACCTACGGATTTGCGGGCGGTGGATTTGATGGCGGCGACCACCCCAGAAGGTTGACCCGCCTGGCCATCCGGCCGATAGCTCCGCCAGAAACTGCCCCGAGAACCCTGATGACTTCAGACACGAACCTCCACGATGCACGCTCCGCCGATCCTGACACCGCCTGGCAGGCGGACGTCCGCGCCGGGGTGCGCCACGTCCGCGACCTTGACCGCCTCCCGCTGTCGTCAGCCGAGCGCGCAGCCGCCCAGGCCGCGGCGGCGAACCATAAGGTGCGCGCGCCCAAAGCCTATCTCGACCTGATCGACTGGAACGACCCGGCTGATCCGATCCGGGCGCAGGTCATCCCCTCTCCGCAAGAACTGGAGGAAGCGGAAGGCGAACTCGACGATCCGATCGCCGACCATGACTTCAGCCCGGTGCCGCGCTTGACGCATCGCCATGCCGACCGGGTGCTGCTGTTCCCGACCTATCAATGCGCGGTCTATTGCCGGTTCTGCTTCCGCAAGGAATCTCTGACCTCGATCGGCAGGGGCTATACGCGCGAGGCGCTGGAGCCGGCGCTGGCCTATATCGCCAAGCATCCCGAAATCCGCGAGGTGATCCTGACCGGCGGCGATCCGCTGTCGCTGCCCGACAAGGCGCTGGCCGAAATCCGCGCGCGCATCGAAGGGATCGCGCATGTGCGGCTGCTGCGCCTCCACACGCGCGTTCCGGTGGCGCTGCCGTCGCGCATCACGCCGGGGCTGGTTGCGGCCCTGCAGGGCCGGCTGATGGTCACCATCGTCACCCATTTCAACCACGCGCGGGAAATCACTCAGGCCACGGAAACCGCCTGCCGCACGCTGCGGCAAGCCGGCTTCGTGCTGCTCAACCAGAGCGTTCTGCTCAAAGGCGTCAACGACAGCGTCGAGGCGCTGGAGGAGCTCTGCCGCGAGCTGATGTATCGCCTCGGCGTCAAACCCTATTACCTGCACCATGGCGACCTCGCGCGCGGCATGGCGCACCGGCGCACGACGATTGCGCAGGGGCAGGCGCTGACCGAAGCGCTGCGCGCGCGACTTTCGGGCATCTGCAACCCCGTCTATGTGCTCGACCTGCCGGAAGGCGGCGGCAAGGTGCCGATCGGGCCTTGCCATGTCGAGGGACGGGACGGCGAGAACTGGCGGCTGCGCGGGCTGGATGGCGAGGTGAGGGCGTATACGGAGATCGTTGGCGAATAGGACTGCGCGCTAACCCCTGTCTTTCTCGACAAACGCCAGCACCACCACGCGCGGGGCAACGCAGTAGGCGAGCCTGGCCTTGCGGCCTGTCTTCGTCGTCGCGCAGCCTGCGTTCAGGTCGACGGTGATGTCCTCATAGCCCAGCACCTCGCGATCGAGCGGATAGACGGCCTTGTAGACGGCTTCCTTGGCGGCAAAAAGGATGCGGCCGGCAAGATGCCGGTCGGCTGCGTCGGTGCGGTCCGCGGGTGTTGTCACGAGCGCCAAAATGTCATCCGGGAGAGGCTGCGCGGGCTCGACGTCGATGCCGAGCGAGGCGATATCGCCAACCGGTGCAACCGCCGCTACCGCCATGTCGTCGTCGTGCGCGAGCGAACCCATTATTCCCTCGGGCCAGACCGGCGCGCCGGACGGCATGCGCAGGATGGCGACGTCGCCGACGCCAAGCTCCGCCAGCAGTCCGTGCGCGATCCAGCGGGCCGCGCCGCTGGATCGCCGCATGCCAGGCTGGCGCGCGGGGATGGAATGCGCTTCCCCAGGCAGCAGATGGGCTTCATCGCCTTCGCGGATCAGGCGGCATCCGATCCGGACACCGCTCGGCGCGATCGCGGCCATAGCCTCCAGCAGGGTCGTTTCCTCCGATGAATTCGCAGCGGGCGGCGTCAACGATCGACCATCGGCAGGACGGCGATCATTTCTCCGTCCTCGTCGATGCCTTGTTCCACGAAGCCGGCGCCGCGATAGAGGTGGCGCGCGGCCTCGTTCTCGGGCTCGTAGCAGATCGAAACCTCCCTGATATGGTCGAGATTACCGATCTCGTCGAGCAAGGCGCGCAATGCGGCCTTGCCATAGCCTTTGCCCTGGTGGGCGCGGTCGATCATGAAGCGGTAGACCAGCGCCTCGTTGTCCGACGCATCGTACATCAGGAAACCGACGACACGGGTCCCGGCCATGATGGCGCGCGGCCGCGCGTCTTCATCGGTTTCGGCTTCTTCGAGGGACTCCGAATTGCCGGCGACGAAATCCCTCTGCTCCGGAGCCAGTTCCAGGGCCGCGACCAGGGCGCGGTTGGCCCTGGTCACGGCAACGAGACGGGTGTCCTCGGTGTTCAAGCCGATGCCTTGGCCGAGGACTCGGTGATCGGCTCGACGAAGCGATGCAGCTTGGCCGGGTTGCCGCGCCATATGGAGTTGGGCTCCAGCTCTTCGCCCTTCATGACGAAGGAGTCGACATCGACCACCGAGCCTTCGCCCATGACGACGCCGTAGTGGACAAAGGCGGAGGGTCCGAGCGTGCAGCCCTTGCCGATGCGGATGAAGTCGGACTTGAAGGCGCCTTCCTCCAGCGAATGGGCCTGGATGACGCAGCCCTCGTTGAGGGTGGCGTCGTCGCCGATCTCCACCAGCGAGCGTTCGGTCAGATTGCTGCCGCCGTCATAGACACGGCTGCCGATCCTGACGCCCAGCATGCGCAGGATCATCGGCCGGAATGGCGTGCCGGCGAACAGCCGCACGATCGGCGAATCCGCCAGCTTCCAGTGGCGTTCATGACGCCAGAACGCCACGTCATAGATCGTCGTCATCTGCGGCTTCAGCCTGCCGAAACCAAGACTTGCCCGTTCCACGAAGATGTAGAAGGGAATGGTGATCGCCGAGGTCAGGAGCACGGCGACGAACAGTGCGACTTCAGCCCATTCGGTATAGTAGTTCAGCGCCCGGTCCCAGATCGCCAGCGTGGCGAACAGCATGACCCATTGCGTTGCCACGAACAGCAGGATCGTCACCAGATTGTGGCGGTTCTTCAACGGGATGCGCCGGCGCCGGTCGTCCTCGTCGATGCCGGCGATGAGTTCCTTGTCGCGGTTCACCATGCGCGGGATTTCAAAGGCAGGCGAACCCAGAAGCCCGACATTCTCGCGCAGCGGCCCGTCGATGGGGATCATCACCTTGGTGCCGAGCAGGACGTTGTCGCCGGTGCGGCCGTCCGGCGGATAGTAGATGTTGTTGCCGAGATAATTGCGCTCGCCGATTCTCGTCGGCTCGAGCCTGAAGGCGGCGGCGGATTTGTGCATGTTGATCATGAACAGCCCGTCCGACACCATGGTCTCGGTGCCGATCTCGCACAGAAGCGGGTTTTCGTGCTGCTGGTTGGAGCCGAAATTGGAGCCGGTCTGCACCACCTTGTTGAGGTTCCAGCCGATCGCTCGCATGTAGTGCACGATGGCAGAGCTGTCGCCGGCCAGCAGGCCGAGCACGCGCGAGTTGCTGGAGAATTCAGCGACGGTCTGCAGCCAGTAGCGGAAGCCGTACAGCGTGTAGGTGCGGCCTGGCTTCAACAGCAGGCTGACCAGGCGCGGCACCAGCGTCGCCGCCAGGAAGGATGCGGCCATGTAGCCGAACAGCGTCACCGTGGTGCCGATCGCGACGACGCCGATGGTTTCCTGGTAGTCGTCGCCGACATTTTCCCAATAGCTGTGGAACAAGAGCGGCAAGGGGGTGACGATGGCAAACAGGCCGATCAGCTGAACCGCTTCGAACAGGAAGCGCCGGATGTTGGACGGATCGACATTGCGCACCTTGCAATAGTCGGCCGTGGTCGGCACGGCCGGCGAGCCATGCCAGCGTTCGCCGTCGGGGATGCTTTGGCCGCGGTGCAGCGAGGACGAATGGCCGAGCTGGGCGCCGTCGCCGATCCTGGTGTCGATGTCGAGCGTCGAACCGACGCCGACAAAGGCATCGCGGCCGATGGTCAGCGGCCCGGTGTGGATGTAGCCGGACTGCGCCCGGAAACCGAGGATCATCGATTCCTTGCGCAGGATGGTGTTGGCGCCGATCGAGATGAGATCGGTGCAGACGGGCACGGATTTCGATTCGATGACGGCGTTCTTGCCGAGCCTGGTGCCGAGAAGCTGCAGGTAGATGCTGTAGAGCGGGCTGCCGCGGAACAGCACGACGGGCGCGGTGCGGATCAACGTCTTGACCACCCAGAAGCGGAAGTAACGCACGCCCCAGATGGGAAACGCCTCCGCCTTCCAGCGGCCGACCAGCACCCATTTGGCGAGGACGGCAAAACCCGACATGCCGAAGAACACGGCGGCCGAAAGCGCCACGCACCTGATGTAGAGCTGCAGCGGATCGTCGAGCGCGTCGTACATCCAGTTGAGGCCGCCATTGATCGCCCACAGGGCGCCATAGCTGTAGAGCCCGTAGAACATCAGCTGTGCGGCGCCGCAGGTCCAATAGGCAAGATTGGAGGCCCGCCGCGTGAGGACGGGCTCGTTGGTGGCCGTCGTCATCTCGTCCGCTACGCCCAGATGCAGCGCCAGCCGCGCCACGGTCGGGTGGAGGTAGATGTCGCGCATCGACGCCGTCGCCCATTCCTTCCTGGTGCGCACACGGGCGCAGAAATGCGCCATCAGCAGCGAGTTGGCGCCGAGATCGTCGAAGAAATTGTCCTCGACGGACACTTCGTCGAATTTCAGCACCGCGGCCAGCGCGTCGGCCAGGAAACGCTCGTCGTCATTGCTGGGCGCGACCATGGCGCGATCGCCCGAAAGCCGCACGCTTGTCGGCTTCGGCAGCTGGCGCAAATCCACCTTGTTGGAAACGGTCATCGGGATCGCCGGCAGCTCCTCCAGATAGGAGGGCACCATGTAGTCCGGCAGCCGCCGCTTCATCGTCCTGGCG
>NZ_RZRP01000217.1:0-8083 GCF_003997795.1 Mesorhizobium sp. M7A.F.Ca.US.005.03.2.1
GGTGATGCACTGCCGCCGGATGCCTACCCGTCCGTAACGATCGCCGTCGACAACAAGGCCTTGCCGGCCGGCAAGTCGGTTGCCGCCACTTTCGGCGACGACAAGGGCCGCGTCACTGCCAAGCTCCATTCCGATGGCGCCGTCAACGGCCGGCTCAGCTGGACCGTCGACAACCAGTCCAAGACCAGCCTGGCGCTCCTGCGCGCCATGCGCCGGGCATCGGTGCTTGACGTCTCCTTCGGCGATGCGCCGGTTGGAAGCATATCCATGGACGGCTTCACCAAGGCCTATCGTAGTCTCGGCGCATCGTGCGGGTTTCCGACCGCCGACGTTGCTCCCTGAAGACATCGGTACGCTGTGCGGCTGCTGGCGAGGCTGGCAATCCTGCTTGCGCCTCGCTATCTCTGAAGGGCGAGGGAGCTGTTGGCGACACTTTGCCATCGCTGCAAAAACCTCTAAGCCTTTCGCTTCACCAGATTCGCCAACCAAAGGCTTCTCCATGCGCTGTCCCTATTGCCAGTCGGAAGATACGCAGGTGAAGGATTCGCGCCCCGCCGAGGATGGCGCGGCGATCCGCAGGCGGCGCGTCTGCCCCGATTGCGGCGGCCGTTTCACCACCTTCGAGCGCGTGCAGTTGCGCGACCTCGTCGTGGTCAAGAAATCGGGCCGCAAAGTGCCCTTCGACCGCGACAAGCTGTTGCGCTCGGTGGAGATCGCCGTGCGCAAGCGCAATGTCGATCCCGAGCGTATCGACCGCGCGGTGACAGGCATCGTGCGCCAGCTCGAAAGTTCCGGCGAGACAGAGGTTGCTTCGGGAGAAGTCGGCCGCCTGGTCATGGAAGCACTGAAGTCGCTCGACGATGTCGCCTATGTCCGTTTCGCCTCGGTCTACCGCAATTTTCGCGAGGCCAAGGATTTCCATGAATTGCTGGGCGAGCTCAAGGGCGACGAAGTCAAGGGTGAAGAGGAAGCCAGCTGAGCATGACTGCAAGCGAACAGGCCGCCCTTGATCGCCGCTTCATGGCGGCGGCACTCAGACTGTCGCGAAAAAATGCCGGGCGCACCGCGACCAACCCGTCTGTCGGTACGCTGATCGTACGCGATGACGGCAATGGTCCGATGATCGTCGGCACCGGCGTCACCGCTGTCGGCGGCCGTCCGCATGCCGAGACCGAGGCCCTGGCCGAGGCCGGCGACCTCGCGCGCGGCGCCACCGCCTACGTCACGCTGGAACCTTGCGCCCACCACGGCCGCACGCCACCTTGCGCCAATGCGCTGGTCAATGCGGGCGTTGCGCGGGTCGTCGGTGCCGCCAGCGATCCCGATTCGCGCGTGTCCGGCAAGGGTTATGCGATCCTGCACGCGGCCGGTGTCGAGGTGGTCGAGAAGGTGCTGGCGGCGGAAGCTGCCGAGCAGATGGCCGGCTATTTGATTCGATCGTTGAGAAAACGCCCGGAAGTGATTCTCAAGCTTGCGCTTTCCAGCGACGGCAAGATCGGCAGGGAAGGTGACGGGCAGGTGTCGATCACCGGCGATATCGCGCGCCGAGAAGTGTATCTGATGCGGGCTGAGGCGGACGCCATACTGGTTGGTATCGGCACCGCCCTTGAGGATGATCCGGCCCTGACGGTGCGTTTGCCGGGGCTTGAGAACCGTTCGCCTGCCCGCATCGTGCTCGACCGCCAGCTCAGGTTGCCGGAGGCCTCGAAGCTGGTTTCGGGCGTCGACCGGGTACCGCTCTATATCGCCGCCTGCCTGGAGGCCGATCCGCTGCGGCGCGCAGCACTCGAACGCGCCGGCGTGCGCTTCATCGGCACCGAGACGCACGAGGGCGGCGTAGCCTTGCCGGAATTACTTGAGGACCTGGCCGCGCTCGGCATGGCCAGCGTGCTGGTCGAGGGCGGCGCCAGGGTGGCGAGCGCTTTCCTGGCCGACGGGCTGGTCGACCGCATCGTGCTGTTCCAGGGACCGGATGCAATCGGCGACGACGGCATTGCATCGCCGATCGACGCCGACCATATCCCGGCAGGATTTCGCAAATTGCGCGACATGCGCTTTGGCGAAGACAGCTACGCCGAGTGGATAAGAGACCTTTAGGGATCAACACCGATGTTTACCGGAATTGTCACCGATGTCGGCACTGTCGCGTCCGTCAAGCCGCTCAGGGAAGGGGTGGGGCTCCGCATCGACACAGCCTATGACCCGCAGACCATCGCCATCGGCGCCTCGATCTCCTGCGGCGGCGTCTGCCTGACGGTCACGGCCTTGCCCGACAGCGTTTCGAATGCACGCTGGTTCGAGGTTGAAGCATGGGAGGAAGCCTTGCGGCTGACCACGGCCTCGGGCTGGAAATCCGGCACCAAAGTCAATCTGGAGCAGGCGCTGAAGATCGGCGACGAACTCGGCGGCCACATCGTTTCGGGCCATGTCGACGGCATGGCCGAGATCATCGAGCGCAAGGATGAGGGCGATGCCGTGCGCTTCACGCTGGAGGCGCCGCGCGACCTGGCGAAGTTCATTGCGCCCAAGGGATCGGTCGCGCTCGACGGCACCTCGCTCACCGTCAACAAGATCGAAGGCGCGCGCTTCGACGTGCTTTTGATCCACCACTCGCTGACCGTGACCACCTGGGGCGAGCGCAAGGTCGGCGACCGCGTCAATCTCGAGATCGACACCATGGCGCGTTATGCGGCGCGGCTGGTCGAGGCGACGAAAGAGGGGCTTTAAGTGCTGCTGGCCTCGACTTAATCAGTTTTAATCGCTATGATTAGATCTGATTGTGAGGCTCTGATGGATACAAAAGTAATCACCGCTCACGTTCCGCTGCCGCTGGCTGAAAAGGTAGATCAACTGGCTGCCCGCCTTGAGCGCCCACGCGGCTGGATCGTCAAACAAGCTCTTTCCGCGTGGGTGGATTTGGAGGAGGAGCGCCGACGGCTCACGCTTGAAGCAATGGCCGATGTCGACGCAGGACGGGTCATCGATCACCAGGCCGTGCAGGCGTGGGCTGAGAGTCTTGGTACCGACAAGCCACTGCCG
Source organism: Mesorhizobium sp. M7A.F.Ca.US.005.03.2.1 (assembly GCF_003997795.1). Classification (NCBI taxonomy): domain Bacteria; kingdom Pseudomonadati; phylum Pseudomonadota; class Alphaproteobacteria; order Hyphomicrobiales; family Phyllobacteriaceae; genus Mesorhizobium; species Mesorhizobium sp. M7A.F.Ca.US.005.03.2.1. Next base: position 3,040 of record NZ_RZRP01000217.1, read on the forward strand.
GTGCCTCGTTGATGGAGTTGAAATGGACCAACAAGGCTTTGTCCGACTTGGTCCGGCTACATGATTTTCTCGTGCTAGCAAATGGCCCGGCGGCCGCACGTGCCGTGCAGTCGCTTATTGCCGCGCCGGCACGGTTGGTCGAATATCCGCGCATCGGTGAGAGACTGGAAGAGTTCGAACCACGAGAAGTGCGTCGCATTTTGGTAGGCAGCTACGAAATTCGTTACGAGATACAGAACACGACAATTTCTGTGTTGCGCCTGTGGCATACGCGAGAGGATCGATAGGACAGGAGTCCATCCAGCAATCTTCCGCTTGCGATGAACCCGGCTTCGGCCTAAGTCACCGGCAACTCCCCGGAGACTTTTATGGCTGGTACATCCCAACACGGCAAAGCCTTCATTCGTCCGAAGGCGAAGGCGCATCTGCTCATTGTCGAAGCGCGCTTTCATGACGACCTTGCCGACGCGCTGCTCGATGGCGCGACAAGCGCGCTCGATGAGGCGGGCGCGACTTATGACGTCGTCACCGTTCCAGGTTCGCTGGAGATCCCCGCGGTGATCACCTTTGCACTGGACGGCGCGACGGAAGGCGGCACACATTATGATGGCTTTGTCGCGCTCGGCACCGTCGTCCGCGGCGACACCTATCATTTCGACATTGTCGCCAATGAATCCAGCCGCGCGCTCATGGATTTGAGCGTGCAGGACTCGGTCTGCATCGGCAACGGCATCCTCACCACCGAGAATGACGCCCAGGCCTGGACTCGCGCCAAGCGCTCGGAAGGCGACAAGGGCGGCTTTGCCGCGCGTGCGGCGCTGACCATGATTGCCCTCAAGGAACAATTGGGAGCGCGATCGTGAGCGAACCCGCTTCGCCCGGGCAGCCCGCGATGCGCCACGCCAACAAGCGCGGCGCTGCCCGTCTGGCCGCCGTGCAGGCGCTCTATCAGATGGATGTCGCCGGCAGCGGTGTCTTCGAGATCACCGCCGAGTACGAGGCGTTTCGCCTTGGCAAGGAAGTCGACGGCGCGCTCTATCGCGAGGCCGATGCGCAATGGTTTCGCGCTATCCTGGCGGGTGTCGTCGAGAACCAGAAGACCATCGATCCGATCATCCGCCAGGCGCTGACCGAGGACTGGCCGCTGTCGCGGCTCGATTCGACGCTGCGCGCCATCCTGCGCGCCGGCGTCTACGAACTGATGAAGCGCGAGGATGTCCCGGTCGCCGTCATCGTCTCCGAATATGTCGACATCGCCAAGGCCTTCTACGAGGAAGACGAGCCGAAGCTGGTCAATGCCGTGCTCGACCGTGTGTCACGCCGGGTGCGTGGCGAGGGGCGCGGCAAGGACGCATCATGACGGCAATCGCCGTCGAGGCAGGCAGCGAGGCGCGCCGCACGGCGCTGATCCTGGCCGCATCGCAGGCGATCATCGGCTCGGCGGCCCCCATCGCCATCTCCGTGGGCGCGCTGGCCGGGCAATATCTGCTTGGCCCCGACAAATCATTGGCGACAGCGCCGATCACCGGCTTCAACATCGGCGTGGCGCTCGGCGCGCTGCCTGCAGCGGCCATCATCCGCAGAATGGGCCAGCGCGGCGGCTTCATGACCGGAACGATCGTCACGGCGCTTGGCGGCCTCGTCGCCACGCTTGCGCTTTTTCAAGGGAGCTTCTGGCTGTTTGCCTTTGGCTTGCTCACGATCGGTGTCGGCGGCGCCTTCGTCCAGCAGTTCCGCTTCGCCGCCGCTGACAACGCACCGCCGGAATTCAAGGCGCGCGCCATCTCCTTCGTGCTGGCCGGCGGCATCGTCACCGCTATCCTCGGGCCGCAGATTGTCATCTTCACCCGCGAATCGCTGGCGCCGGTCATGTTTGCCGGTTCGTTCGTGTCCATCCTGCCGCTGGCCGCCGTCGGCGCCATCATCCTGTCCTTCCTGCGGCTGCCGGCGAAAGCATCCGGCAAGGTGGAGATCGCCGACAGCGACGCCAGACCACTGGCTGAAATCGTCACGCAGCCGCGTTTCGTCGCCGCGCTTGTCTGTGCGGTCGGCAGCTACGCGCTGAGGAGCTTCGTCATGACGGGCGCACCGCTGGCCATGGTCGGCTGCGGACTGTCGGAGACCGACGCGACGCTCGGCATCTCCTGGCACGTCATGGCGATGTTTGCGCCAAGCTTCTTCACCGGCTCGCTGATCCATCGCTTCGGCGCCGAACGCATTGTGACCACCGGCCTGATCCTGCTCATCGGCTGCGCCATTGTCGCTCTGTCGGGCCTGGCGCTGTAGCAGTTCTGGACGTCGCTGATCCTGCTAGGCCTTGGTTGGAACTTCGGCTTCATTGGCGCGACCGCAATGGTGGCCTCCACCTACCGGCCGTCGGAAAAGGGCAAGGTGCAAGGCTTCCACGACTTCGTCCTGTTCGGCTCCGTCGCCTGCGCCTCACTGATGTCGGGCATGGTCTACAACGCCTGGGGCTGGGAGATGCTGAACTGGATAGTCTTTCCGGTCACCGTCCTGTGCTTCGTGGCGCTGGGCGCGCTGAAGCTGACGAGCGCGCGCCCGGCTTGACGCCAAACCTATGCGTCCGGCGGCAACACCTGAAGCACCCTCGCTATGAACATATGGAACTCAGCCATGTAGTTGCGCAGGAAGTCCTCGGTGGATTCGACCGTCACTTCGCCGTCGTCCGTTATCAGTCCCGGCGTGAACTGGATATAGGCTTCCGGCGCATTCATCTGGGGTGAGTTGCAGAAGCTCAGAACGCTGCGCAGGCTTTGTTGGGCGACAGCGGTTGCGATGGCGCCCGGCGATGTTCCGATGACGGCGGACGGTTTGCGCGCGAATGAATTCTTTCCATAGGGGCGGCTCGCCCAGTCGATCGCGTTCTTTAATCCGCCAGGGATCGAGCGGTTGTACTCCGGGGTAACGAACAGGACGGCCTGAACGGACGCGATCGCCTTTTTGAAATCCCGGGCGACCGGCGGGAAATCCGCATCATAGTCGTAGCTGTAAAGAGGCAGATCCCTGAAGGCGATTTCCGTCATTTCAAGTTCCGGAGGAGCCAGTTGAACGAGCGCCTTCGCGAGCTTGCGGTTGATGGATTCCCGGGCAAGACTTCCGATGAGGTAGCCGACTTTGTGTATGGCCATGACACGCTCTCCGTGTTTGCCACCCGCACTCTATGGCATTATCCGCCAGATGGCAGCAGATCGCCAGCGTCGCCTCAAAATCGGCCTTCCGAACAAAAATATTGCGCCGATCCCCCTTGTTATGAAACCGTGTGCCCCGACTGGCCGTTGAAGCCATGCTCATATGCGGTCATCGCGTTTCGGTTCATAGCTAGGGGTTCCACAATGTTTTCAGTCAAGTTTCTGGCCGGCGCGGCATTGGCGCTCGGCATCACGGTGGCTTCCGCCAATGCCCAGGTGGTTGTCTCTTCGAAGATCGACACCGAGGGCGGCGTGCTCGGCAACATCATCCAGCTCGTCCTCAACGCCAACAACATCAAGACATCAGACCGTATCCAGCTCGGCGGCACGCCGGTGGTGCGCAAGGCGATCACCGCCGGCGAGATCGACATCTATCCCGAATACACCGGCAACGCCGCCTTCTTCTTCGAGAAGGCCGACGACCCGGTCTGGAAGGATGCCGCCAAGGCCTATGAAACGGCCAAGAAGCTCGACTACGACGCCAACAAGATCGTCTGGCTGTCGCCGTCGCCCGCAAACAACACCTGGGCGATCGCGCTGCGCAAGGAAGTCGCCGAGACCAACAAGCTCGCCACGCTCACCGACTTCGGCAAATATGTCGCGGGCGGCGGTCAGGTGGTGCTGGCGGCTTCCGCCGAGTTCGTCAATTCGGCGGCTGCACTGCCGGCCTTCCAGACCACCTATGGCTTCACGCTGAAGCCGGACCAACTGATCACTCTCTCGGGCGGCGACACCGCGGCAACCATCGCCGCGGCCGCCAACCAGACCAACGGCGCCAATGCGGCCATGGTCTACGGCACCGATGGCGGCATCGCACCGTCCGGGCTCGTCGTGCTCGACGACGACAAGGGCGTGCAGCCGGTCTACCAGCCGGCGCCGATCATCCGCGAAGCGGTGCTGAAGCAACATCCCGAGATCGAGACGCTGCTGAAGCCGGTCTTCGCCAAGCTCGACCTCGTCACGCTGCAGGAGCTGAATGGTCGCGTGCAGGTCGGCGGCGAGCCGGTCAAGGGCGTCGCCGAGGACTTTTTGAAGAAGAACGGCTTCCTGAAGTAGGACGATTCCGGCGCGCCGCTTTCGTGGCGCGCCGGATCGACTGACGGGGGAGGGCGTGAACATCCGCTTCGACAAGCTCGGCGTGGTCATCGCCGCTATATCAGCCTACGCGGCTTTTGCCGCGCCCTTTGCCACGTTCCGTGCCAACCGCATCGTCCCCGGCCAGGCGCGCTCAATTCTCGAGGCGCTGCCGGCAACCACCGGGACGCTGCTGCTCGTCATGATCGTCGCCGCAGCACTCATCGCGCTGTTCAAGACACCGCTTTCGCTGCGCCTTGCCGCCGGCGTGGTGGCGCTTGCCGCGCTCGCGCTGCTGATCGGCGTCGCCGGAACATTCCTCACGCCGGAGGGCAACACCTTTGCGAGAGTTTCGCCGGCTTCCGGTTTCTGGATTCTGATCTTTGCCTTCACGCTTTTGCTCGCCGATGTGCTGACACGGCTGGACCTGTCGCCATTGGCACGAGTTGGCGTGCTTGCGGTCTCGGCTTTGGCGATCGGGCTGCTGTTGATTTCGGGAAGCTGGGACAATCTGTCGATCCTGAAGGAATATTTCAACCGCGCCGACAGTTTCTGGGCGGAGGGCTCCAAGCATGTAACGCTGGCGCTAGGGTCGCTGCTTGCGGCAGTGGTCGTCGGCCTGCCGGTCGGTATTCTCTGCCATCGCGTCGAGAATCTGCGCGCCGGCGTTCTCAACGTGCTCAACATCATCCAGACCATTCCCTCGATCGCGCTGTTCGGCCTGCTGATCGCGCCGCTCGGCTGGGTGGCCACGCATGTGC
>NZ_RZRP01000218.1:0-8059 GCF_003997795.1 Mesorhizobium sp. M7A.F.Ca.US.005.03.2.1
GTACAGTGACATCGCAGAGCGATCTGGCGGCGGCGATCGATCGAGTCGAGAGCGAACTCGGTGCGCTGACCGTTGCGGTCAACAATGCCGGCATTGCCGGCTCCGAACCCGCCGAGACGATGCCGCTGGAGACGTGGCAGAAGGTGCACGAGGTCAATGTCGCCGGCGTGTTCCTGTCCTGTCAGGCCGAAGCGCGCAAGATGCTGGTGCGAGGCAAGGGCTCGATCATCAACATCGCCTCGATGTCGGGCACCATCGTCAACCGGGGCCTGACGCAGGCGCACTACAATTCTTCGAAGGCCGCCGTCATCCACATGTCCAGGAGTCTCGCTATGGAGTGGGCCGATCGCGGCCTGCGCGTCAATGTCGTCAGCCCGGGCTACACACTGACGCCGATGAACAAGCGGCCTGAGGTGGCCGAAGAGGTGAAGATCTTCAAGCGCGACACGCCGATGGGGCGGATGGCGGCGCCGGAGGAAATGGTCGGACCGACGGTGTTCCTGGCCAGCCGCGCAGCGAGCTTCGTCACCGGCCTCGACCTGATTGTCGATGGCGGCTACGTCTGCTGGTAGAGGTTCAACTTCGCCTGCAGTCTGAATTTATACGCCTCGCGCGGTGTTAGTCGTTGCGCGACATGAACCTTGATATATATAATTTCATCCCATGAAACTGGCTTGGCGAGATGGCGCTTGCCGGGTCGACAGCCGAGAACATGAGACCTTGATGGCTCGCACCTTGCAAGGCGCCGCAAGACTGGCAATCGATCCGCAGATGACCGCCCCCGCAGCGATCCGTCGGCAACCATGACGCCGACACTGCAGTCCTGTTCCATCATCACTAGAATTGAGCACCATCTTGCCTGCGTCGGCCAAAGCCGGGGCAACAATCTGGCGCCGACGGCCTTGCGCAAAGACCAGCCTTTCCAACACAATCAAGAAAAGCCGCAAGAAGGGAACGAACGATAATTTTCACAGCTTGAAGGAGAACAAGCATGTCACTTCGCAGTGTGATTTCGACCTTAACAATGGGAACCTTCGCACTCGCCGCGGCGAGTGCACTGACACCTTCCGCCCAAGCCGCCGCACCAGAATCCAACGATCCGATCAAGATCGCGCTGTTCGACTGGACCAGCGTCAATCTGAACGCCAAGATCCTCGGCGGTATCCTGGAAAAGCTCGGCTATACCGTCGAGTATCCCACGGCCGACTACCTCTCCAGCCTGACCACGGGCCTCACCAATGGCGATCTCGATGTCGGCCTGGAGTTCTGGGACACGACCGCCGGCGAAGCCATGAAGGCCTCCGATGCGACCGGCCAGACCGAACGGCTGGGCAAGCTCGGACCCAAGGCCAAGGAAGAGTGGTGGTTTCCAGAATACATGAAGGAGAAATGCCCGGGCCTGCCCAATTGGGAAGCGCTAAAGGACCCGAAATGCGCCGAAGCCTTCTCGACGGCGGAGACCGCACCGAAGGGACGCTATCTCGGCGGCCCGGTGACCTGGGAAGGCTTTGACGACGAGCGCGTCGAGGCGCTGAAACTGCCCTTCACCGTCATCCATGCCGGCACCGACGCGGCGATGTTCGCCGAGCTCGATTCCGCCTATCAGCGCAAGGCGCCGATCATGCTGTGGATCTATTCGCCGCATTGGGCGCCGGCCAAATACAAGGGCGAGTGGGTTGAATTCCCGGAATACACGCCCGAGTGCTACAACGACCCGAAATGGGGCGTGAACCCCGACGCCAAATATGACTGCGGCAAGCCGCATGGCGAGATCTGGAAATACTCCTGGTCCGGCATGAAGGACAAATGGCCGGTCGCCTACAAGGTGGCCAAGGCCTACACGATCGACACCGATGAGCTCAACAAGATGAGCGGCGAGATCGATCTCGGCGGCAAGACACCGGAGGACGTCGCAGCTGCCTGGATCGCCGCCCACGAGGCCGACTGGAAAGCCTGGGCGCAGTGATCGTTCCGACTGGAAAAATGAGACCCGGCTGCTGACCAGCCGGGCCTCACTTGTTGATATTCCAGAGGGACATTCGAATGACGGACAGGACTGAACAGGAGCCAAACACGGCGGGCGCGCCAAAAGACGCCCGTCCGGTAAAGCTTGCCTGCCGCAATGTCTGGAAATTGTTCGGATCGAACGCGGCCAATTTCATCCGCGAACGTGACGGCAAGGCCAGCATGGCCGACGTCACGGCTGCCGGGCTGGTCGGCGCGGTGCGCGCCGTCGACCTTGAAATCCGCCAGGGCGAGATTTTCATCATCATGGGCCTGTCGGGCTCCGGCAAGTCGACGCTGGTGCGCTGCATGTCGAGGCTGGTCGAGCCGACCCACGGCAAGGTCGAATTCGAGGGCAATGACCTGCTGAAAATCTCCGATGCAGCACTCATCGAATTGCGACGACACCGCATGGGCATGGTGTTCCAAAATTTTGCGCTGTTGCCGCATCTCAACGTGCTGGAGAACATCGCCTTCCCACTCAGCATCCAGGGGCAGGACCGGGCGACACGCGAAGCAAGGGCGCGCGAGGTCATCGAGCTTGTCGGCTTAAGGGGTCGCGAGCATTTCTATCCGCGCGAACTGTCCGGCGGTCAGCAGCAGCGTGTCGGCATCGCCCGCAGCCTGGCGACAAAACCGGAAATCTGGTTCCTCGACGAGCCGTTCTCGGCGCTCGATCCGCTGATCCGCCGCGAGATGCAGGACGAGCTGATGCGGCTGCAGATGATGCTGCACAAGACCATCGTCTTCATCACCCATGATTTCGACGAGGCCATCCGGCTGGCCGACCGCATCGCCATCATGAAGGATGGCGAGGTCATCCAGATCGGCACGCCGGAGGAACTGGTGGTCAATCCGGCGACCGACTACGTCGCCGAGTTCACCCGCGACGTCGACCGCGCCAAGGTGATCTCGGCACGCAGCCTGATGCAGGCCTGCGACGGCTCGGAGCATGGCGGAACGGTGGCGCCGGAGACCAAGATATCCAGCTTTTCCGCCAGCATCGTTGCCGCCAACAAGCCGTTCGCGGTCGTCAACGGCACCGGCAAGCCGATCGGCGAGGTGACGCCGCAAGCGGTGATCGATCTGCTGGCCGGCATTGAGCGTTCCGGAGGCGGCACATGACGGTGACGGCAAGCGCCGGCGAAACGCGGTCGCGCCCGGTTCAGGTCTGGCTGTTCGTCTGGGCGGTGGCACTCGCGGCCGTGCTTGTCGTGTTCCTGTTGCAAGACCGCCTGTCCTGGACGGTCAATTATCCGGCCAGCGCCGTCGTGCCGGTCGCCGATTGGATCAGCGCGCTGATGCGCTGGATCAAGTCGAACCTGTCCTGGTTGACCCGCTCGATCACCGCTGTGCTCGGCGTTCCGCTCGATTTCGCGCTCAATCTGCTGGCCAAGAATTTCAAGATCGGTCACGGCGCGGACGCCTATGTCCTGCCGCGGCTGTCCTGGGTCGGCGTCTGTGCTGCCGCCTTCATCGCGGGGCATGCAGCCGGCGGCAGAAAACTCGGCCTGCTGGTCGGCGGCTGCTTCCTCTACATCGCGCTGTTCGGCCAATGGACCAGCGCCATGCTGACGCTTGGGCTGATCTCCATCGCCGTGCCGTTCTGCATCGTCACCGGGCTGTTCGCCGGCATCTGGGCGTGGCGCAAGCCGTGGGCCGAAAGGCTCATCGTCTCCCCTGCCCTCGACCTGATGCAGACGATCCCGACCTTCGCCTATCTCATCCCAATGCTGCTGCTGTTCGGCAACAGCCCGGTCTCGGCGATGATTGCGACCGCCATCTTCGCCACCCCGCCGATGGTGCGAGCAACGATGCTCGGCCTATCGCGGGTGCCGTCGGAGATCGACGATTTCAGCGAAATGGCCGGCTGCACGGCGCAGCAGAAACTGTGGCGGGTGCTGCTGCCGTCGGCGCGGCCGACATTGATGGTCGGCGTCAACCAGGTCATCATGCTGGCGCTGAACATGGTGATCATCGCTTCGATGATCGGTGCCGGCGGCCTCGGCTACGACGTGCTCCTGGCGCTGCGCGCGCTGAAGGTCGGCGAGGCGATGGAAGCCGGCCTTGCCATTGTGGCACTCGCCATCGCACTCGACCGGCTGAGCCAAGCCATCGCGCACAGCCAAGCAAAGGGCCATGTCCATCAGGAGGTAAGCCCGAGCCTCTGGTGGCGCTACCCCAACCTGACGCTGGCCATCGCCATCCTTGTCGTGACAACACTGCTCGGCCTGTTCGTGCCGGCCTTGGCAGTGGTGCCGAAAGCGATCACTTTCACCACGGCGCCGCTGTGGAAGGCGGCGGTGAACTGGGTGACCATCAATTTCTTCGACACGATCGAAGCATTTCGCGTGGCGCTCATACTCAATCTGCTAAACCCGCTGCGCGCCTTTTGCGAGGGCTTTCCGTGGCTCGGCGCCGTCTTCCTGCTCGGCCTTGCAGGCTATCAACTCTCCGGCCTGCGTCTCGCCGTCCTCGTCGCCGCGCTGACCGCCTTCTGCGCCATCACCGGCCTGTGGGAAAAGACCATGGCGACGGTCTATCTCTGCGGTATCTCGGCCTTGATCGCCTGCCTGATCGGCATCCCGATCGGGCTGATGGCTTCACGCAGCGACCGGTTCGAGAAGATCGTCACGCCGGTCATCGATACGCTGCAGGTGCTGCCATCCTTCTGCTTCATCATCCCGGTGGTGATGCTGTTTCGGGTCGGCGACGTCACCGCCATGATCGCGACGATCGCCTTCGCCGTGGTGCCGGCGATCCGCTACACCAATCACGGCATCAGGCAGGTGCCGCCGGCGCTGATCGAGGCGGCCAAGGTGTCGGGCTGCACGCCGCGCCAGACCTTCTTTCGCGTGCAACTGCCGCTGGCGCTGCCGGAAATCATGCTGGGCGTCAACCAGACGATCCTGATGGCGCTGGCAATGATCATCATCTGCGCCATGGTCGGCACCCGCGATCTCGGCCAGGAAGTGTTCATCGCGCTGTCCAAGGCCGATTCCGGCCGCGGCATCGTCGCGGGTCTCGCCATCGCCTTCATCGGCATCGTCGCCGACCGGCTGTTCAGCGCCTGGACGGCGAAGGCGCGCGCAAGGCTGGGTTAGGATTAGCCGCCCCGATACAGGAGAGAATGATGACCGGCCGGATCGCTCACTGCACCTGCGGCCAATTGCAGATCCGCTGCCCGCAAGAGCCGGCCAAGGTCTCGCTTTGCCATTGCCTGGACTGTCAGCGGCGGACCGGCAGTCCGTTCGGGATCGCCGCTTTCTTCGATGCCGCCGAGACCGAGATCAGCGGCTCATTCCAGACATTCCAACGCGATTCCGACAGCGGCTTTCCCGTCACCTTCCATTTCTGCGGAACGTGCGGCTCAACGGTCTTCTGGTATCCGTCACGAAAACCGGCGGCGGTAGCCGTCGCAGTCGGCTGCTTCGGAGACCCGGCATTTCCGGCGCCGACGCAGTCTGTTTATGGCGAGAGTCGCCACGGCTGGGTCGAGGCGCCGGCCTGACGGCAAGCCCACTCGTTATTCCGCCGCGACGCCCTTCACCTCGAGATAGCTCTCCATCGAATCATCCAGCGCCTGCAGCCACGGCGTATGATGCAGCGGCGCCATGGTGCCGGTCATCAGCGAGCGGTAGGCGTGGTCGCGGAAGCTCATAATGTCTTCGCCCTTGTGGTGTTCCCATTCCATGAAGGTCTGGTTGACCGCCTCGACGTCGAAACCGGGATAATCGGTCTGGTCCATCAATTCCTTGGTGTAGTCGCCCTGGAACCAGATCATCTGCTCGGCGTCTTCCAGCGTTTCCTCACGCGCGCGCCACTTCGCGCCGTGAGCGGCCATCGCCTCGGCCGAGGGCAGCTTGATGCGGCCCATGATGACGTCGCGGGCAAACCAGGCCTGCGCGTCGAACATATTGAAGGTGTAGAACTGATCCTGCATGCCGATATAGGAAAGCTGTGGGTTCTTCTCCCAGACGACGCCTTCATAGAGATCGAGCGGCCACATGCGGTTGGCTGTCTTGAGCTTCAGATCGTCGGTCAGGAAGGGGAAGGAATGCAGGTACCCGGTGCACAGGATGATGGCGTCGACATCCTTGGTCGTGCCATCCTTGAAATGCGCGGTTTTGCCGACGACCTTCTGCAGCAGCGGCACCTCTTTCCAATTCTCCGGCCATTTGAAACCCATCGGCTTCGAGCGGTAGCTGGAGGTGATGGATTTGGCGCCGTATTTGTAGCATTGCGAGCCGATGTCCTCGGCCGAATAGGAGCGGCCGATGATCAGGATATCCTTGCCCTTGAACTCCATCGCGTCGCGGAAATCATGGCTGTGCAGGATGCGGCCATTGAAGGTGGAGAAACCCTCGAAATAGGGCACGTTGGGTACCGAGAAATGCCCGGAGGCGACGACGACATTGTCGAACTCTTCCGAGTAGGTGACGTCGTTGGTGCGGTCATGCGCGGTGACGGTGAATTTCTTCGTCTCGTCCGAAAACGTCACCATGCGCACCGGGCTGTTGAAGCGCACCCATTTGCGCAGGCCTGATTTCTCGACGCGCCCCTTGATGTAGTCCCACAGCACGGCGCGCGGCGGATAGGAGCCGATCGGCCGGCCGAAGTGCTCCTCGAAAGTATAGTCGGCGAATTCCAGGCATTCCTTTGGTCCGTTCGACCAGAGATAGCGATACATGGAACCGTGCACCGGATCGCCATGCTCGTCGAGACCGGTGCGCCAGGTGTAGTTCCACAGGCCGCCCCAGTCCGACTGCTTTTCGAAGCAGACGATCTCGGGAATGTCGGCGCCCTTGTCGGCCGCCGATTTGAAGGCCCTGAGCTGTGCCAGGCCGGATGGGCCGGCTCCGACGACGGCAACGCGACTTTTCATGGCAGGCCTCCCGATCTGGTTTCGACTTTTGCCTTGACGCAACTCCCAAGGGGAAAGCGCTATGCGCTTTTTCCGGAATTGCTCTTACGAAACAAATTTCACTCACAGGGACAGTAATTGGCCCTTTCGTGCTGTCAACAGCCCGGTGCGGAAACAACGTTCCGCCGATGTGGATTTCCCGCAAAAAACCGGACGCGGCCAAACGCCGGATCGTGCGCATGCGCTTTCAGGCGACTTGCCGTCGCAGTTGCGCTGCTGTATCGGCACCTGACATGTTCACCTAGAGTGAAATAAATCCGCAGGAGTGCCGGGGGCGACATGGCGAAGAAGGTTTCCGATTCCAAGGCTGGTCCAGCCGGTGCAAAGGCCAAGCCGCAGCCAAAGGTCTCGGCCGACGGGAAAACCATCCGCGCGCCGCTGACGCAGAACCCGCATGCCATTCGCGACACGCGCGAAAAGGTGCTGGAGGTGGCGATCGGCCGCGAGGTGCGCGCCTTCCGCAAGAAGCTCGGCATCACCGTCGCCGATCTGGCGGTCGCCACCGACATTTCGCTGGGCATGCTGTCGAAGATCGAGAATGGCATCACCTCGCCGTCACTGACCACCTTGCAGGCGCTGTCGCGGGCGCTCGGCGTCCCGGTCACCGCCTTCTTCCGCCGGTTCGAGGAAGAGCGCAGCGCCGTTTTCGTCAAGGCCGGCCAAGGCCTCGATGTCGAGCGCCGCGGCACGCGCGCCGGTCACCAGTACAATCTGCTCGGCCATATCGGCTCCAATACCAGCGGCGTCGTCGTCGAGCCCTATTTGATCACGCTGACCGAGGATTCCGACGTGTTTCCGACCTTCCAGCATGAGGGCATGGAGTTCCTCTATATGCTCGAGGGCGAGGTCGTTTACCGGCACGGCAGCAATCTCTACCCGATGAAGCCCGGCGACAGCCTGTTCTTCGACGCCGACGCGCCGCACGGGCCGGAACAGCTGACGAAACTGCCGATGCGGTATTTGTCGATTATCTGCTATCCGCAGAGCGCGGGTTGAGCGGGACTCGATCTCCCCACGAGGGGGAGATCGGCAGCTTCGCGGGCGTCGCTCAATCCGGTCCGAACCCAGGGCTCGTCGGGCTGCCGTCGTCGAGCTTCGACAGCCACTCGACCAACGTTGACCTATACCGGG
>NZ_RZRP01000219.1:0-8011 GCF_003997795.1 Mesorhizobium sp. M7A.F.Ca.US.005.03.2.1
GCCACGAGCCCTGGCGATCGCGGCAGCGCAACCGGTGTCGGTCCATATCCACGCGCTGCAAGCGATGGCCGATCTCAACTTCACTCCCGGCCATGCCGGCCCGGTCGTTGCCTCGATGGTCATCATGAGCGGCGATTTCGGCCCGCTCGACGCCAAGGAGGTAACGCTTGTGCTGTCAAAGCCCGATTCCGGCATCGAACCCTTGAAGCGCACGGCGACCAAGCCCGGCGACGGCAGCTGGCGCGTCGACAACCTCGTCATTCCGGTGCCCGGTCGGTGGACGGTGCGCATCGACATACTGGTCTCGGATTTTCAGATGGTGAAGATCGAGGCGCCCGTCGACATCAGGCCGTAGGCGGGACTGCCAGGTACCTCTAGACGGGCACGACCGACAATCCGGGCAACACAATTCGGCGAGGCGGTTGACGCAGGCGTCAAGGCCCGTCAATCATCGCCCGCAAAATCGCGGTCTCAACAAACGATCCGAGAGCAGGGAAGAAACGATGGAAAAAGCCGAAATCGGCCTGATCGGCCTTGGCACGATGGGCTCCAACCTGGCGCTCAACATCGCCGAGCACGGGCACCGCATCGCTGTCTTCAACCGCACCAGGGCGCGCACCGATGCCTTTGTCGAGAATGCCGGCGCACTCAGGGACATGGTCGTGCCCTGCTACAGCCTTGAAGAGCTCGCCGCCGCGATCCGGCCGCCGCGCCCGATCATCATCATGGTGCTGGCCGGCAAGCCGGTCGACGAACAGATCGCGGCACTGCGTGGCGTGCTGTCGGCCAACGACATCGTCATCGATGCCGGCAACGCCAATTTCCGCGACACGATGCGGCGCTTCTCCGAGCTTTCCGGTTCGGGTCTCACCTTCATCGGCATGGGCGTGTCCGGCGGCGAGGAGGGGGCACGCCACGGGCCGTCGATCATGGTCGGCGGCACGGAGGACTCATGGAAGCGCGTCGAGAAGGTGCTGACGGCGATCTCCGCCAAATTCAAGGACGAACCCTGCGCGGCATGGCTCGGCACCGACGGCGCCGGACATTTCGTCAAGACCATCCACAACGGCATCGAATATGCCGACATGCAGATGATCGCGGAGATCTACGGCATCCTGCGCGACGGCCTGGGCATGGGTCCGAAAGAGATCGGCACGGTGTTTGCCGACTGGAACAAGGGCCGGCTCAACTCCTACCTGATCGAGATCACCGCCAAGGTGCTGGCGGCCGACGATCCGAAGACCGGCAAACCGGGGGTCGACATCATCCTCGACCGCGCCGGCCAGAAGGGCACCGGCAAATGGTCGGTCATCGAGGCGCAGCAGCTCGGCATCCCGGCCACCGCGATCGAGGCGGCGGTGGCGGCGCGCGTTCTGTCGTCGATCAAGGACGAGCGGCTGGCGGCGGAAAAGGCCTATGGCAACATCGGCGTGACGAAGATTTCCGGTGACAAGGACGCCTTGCTGAAAGATCTGGAACTGGCGCTGTTCGCCGGCAAGATCGCCGCCTACGCCCAAGGTTTTGCGGTGATGAGCGGCGCGTCGAAGGAATTCAACTGGAACCTGCCGATGCCGACCATCGCCAGGATCTGGCGCGCCGGCTGCATCATCCGCTCGCAGATGCTCGACACCATGGCGGAAGCCTTCAGCAAGGGCGGCGCCTCGACCAACCTTCTGATGGCGCCGGCCTTCATCTCGCTGATGCAGGGAGCGCATCCGTCGCTGCGCCGCATCGTGGCGAGGGCTTCGGAGGCCGGCTCGCCGGTTCCGGCGCTGTCTTCCGCACTTGCCTATTTCGACAGCTATCGCCAGGGCCGCGGCACCTCGAACCTGATCCAGGCGCAACGCGACTTCTTCGGCGCGCACGGCTTCGAGCGTATCGACGACAAAGGCGCGTTCCATGGGCCGTGGGGAAGCGGTGCGGCTGGCTGACAAGCCGGCCCAAGAGCCTAAACGGAAACCGGCGGGCTGAACGCCTGAACCTCGCTGGTGGCGACCAGGCGCTGCAACGATCCGGGTGCGGCGCCGCCGATCCAGCCGAGCACGGAGCGGGCGAGATCGGAGCCGGCCAGGCGGAAGTTCTCGTTGACGACGAGCAATTCCGGCCGGAACAGGTGCAACAGGTCCGACGACTGCTTGGACACGACATCGACGTCGCGGCCAAGCTTGAGGCCGGCATCTTCAATGCCGGCGACGATAGCCAGTGTCGCGGCGGCAGCGCTGCTGACGAAGCCGTCCGGCCTGTTCTCGCGGCGCATCACCTGCGCGGTCCTGGTCCTGATCTGCTCGATCGTGTGATCGATGGAAACGGTGTTGAACGGAATTTCGCTGGCGCCGACCTCGCTCAGCGCATCGGCAAAGCCGTTCAGCGTGTGGCCATAATAGGTCAGCCCGGGTGGCGGCGACAGAAGCGCCAGCTTGCGCCTGCCCATGCTCGCCAGGCGGCGCACGGCTTCCATCGCGAATACATGGTTGTCGAAGTCATGGTAGGGGTGGACCAGGCCCATGTCGGTGCGGCCATGCGTGGCAAAGGGCATGCCGTGCTCGAGCATGTAGCGGGCGCGTGGATCGTTCGGTTGGGTGCGCGAGATGATGACGCCATCGGCCGAGCCGGTCTCGACGAGATAGCGGATCGGCTCCATCGGATCCTGCGAGCGGGAATAAGGCGTGACGATCAGGTGATAGGGCGTTTCGGCGAGCACTTCCGAAACACCGTAGATGATGTCCGAGACGAAGCTCATGATCTCGCGGTCGGTGTTGAGCACGAGGCTGATGACATTGGTCCTGCCGGTGCGCAGACGCACGCCGGCGCGGTTCGGCCGGTAGCCGATCTGCTTGGCGACGAGTTGGACGCGGCGCCTGGTTTCGGCGCCGATTTCCGGGGCATCCTTCAAGGCGCGTGACACGGTGGTGACGCCGAGCCCGGTCATGAAGGCAAGCGTCTTCAACGTCGGCCGTCCCTGTGCCGAGTTCTCCCCGTTCTTGTCCGTACGCTGTCTGTCCATTCGTCCCGCCCGTCAGGCGCATAGCAGCCGCGGGCCATGTCGGCAATCGCCGCCATAGCGATACGATATGCGTCCCAGCCCCGGCAAAGCGTCAATATACTGAAACGTTACAGATTGCCAGTATCGAGATGTATGTCCTCGTCACGAGGTGGATGGTTCTTTTTGCGAAACGCATTGGGATTCCAGGAGAAATCGCCCCTGCCGCCGCCTTTTGCCCGTATCAGGCGGCATTTCGGTGTTTGCGCCGCAGCAAACCATGCTGCAGTGCATGAGAAGCGCGATCATTCAGGCGGATTTGTTCGCGGCCCGAAAAAATATCGAGGGCGCTTCGTTGATGGGTTGCACAGCCCGCGCAATTGCCGTATCGAAAATCTGTAACGTTTCAGATTCTGGGAGGAGCCGAAATGCGATACAGATTTTTGACCGCTGCCCTGGCGGCGACGGCTGCACTGCAATTTGCCGGCCAGGCGGCCGCGACGGACCTGGAAGTCACCCATTGGTGGACTTCAGGCGGCGAGGCCGCGGCGGTTGCGGAACTTGCCAAGGCATTCGATGCGACCGGCAACCACTGGGTGGACGGCGCCATTGCCGGCTCCGGCGGCACGGCGCGGCCGATCATGATCAGCCGCATCACCGGTGGCGATCCGATGGGCGCCACGCAGTTCAACCATGGCCGGCAGGCGGAAGAGCTGGTGCAGGCCGGCCTGATGCGCGACCTCACCGACGTCGCCACCAAGGGCAAGTGGACTGATGTCGTGCGGCCGAAGAGCCTGCTCGACGGCTGCACCATCGACGGCAAGATCTATTGCGTGCCCGTCAACATCCATTCCTGGCAGTGGCTGTGGCTGTCCAACGAAGCCTTCGCGAAGGCCGGCGTGCCGTTGCCGAAGGACTGGAATGAATTCGTGGCGGCAGCGCCGGCACTGGAGAAGGCCGGCATCATCCCGCTCGCCGTCGGCGGGCAAGCCTGGCAATCCTCCGGTGCCTTCGACGTGCTGCTTGCGGCTGTGGGCGGCACGGACACGTTCCTCAAGGTCTACAAGGACAAGGATGCCAAGTTTGCCGCCGGGCCCGAAGTCGCCAAGGTCTTCAAGGCCGCGGACGATGCCCGCAAGATGGCGAAGAACACCAATGTGCAGGACTGGAACCAGGCGACCAACCTGGTCATCACCGGCAAGGCGGGTGGCCAGATCATGGGCGACTGGGCACAGGGCGAGTTCCAGGTTGCCGGCAAGACCGCCGGCAAAGATTATACCTGCCTGCCGGGCCTTGGGCTGAACGAGGTCATAGCCACGGGCGGCGACGCCTTCTACTTCCCGCTGCTCAAGGATGCCGACAAGAGCAAGGCGCAGGAGGTGCTGGCCGAGACGCTGCTCGATCCCAAGACGCAGGTTGCCTTCAATCTGAAGAAGGGTTCCCTGCCGGTGCGCGGCGACGTCGATCTCAACGCGGCGAACGACTGCATGAAGAAAGGCCTCGCCATCCTCGCCAAGGGCGCCGTCATTCCATGGACGGACCAACTGCTTTCACAGGACACCCAGAAGCAGAAGGAAGACCTTTTCGCCGAATTCTTCGCCAAGCCGGAATTGACCGTCGAAGACGCACAGAAGCGCTTCGCCGACCTCATCGCTTCGGCGGACTGACGCTGGCGGCAACCCACCTCGCTCCCGGCCTTGCGAATGCAGGGCCGGGAATGCACCGCCCTTACCCAGCCGGCTGACGAGATGAGCAAGAGCGAACGCCCCAACCTTCTGTTCCGCAACCTCAATGCGAAGGTCGCCTCGATCCCGATGATCCTCACCGCCATGGTGGTTTTCGTCGGCGGCACCGTTTGGACGGTGCTCTATTCCTTCACCAATTCGAAGCTCTTGCCGCGGCTGAATTTCGTCGGGCTCGACCAATACTACCGGTTGTGGGCGACGCCGCGCTGGCTGATCTCGATCGAAAACCTGCTGATCTACGGCGCGATCTCGCTGGTGTTCTCGCTGGTCATCGGCTTCCTGCTTGCAGCACTGCTCGATCAGAAGATCCGCTTCGAGGACACGTTGCGCACCATCTTCCTCTATCCTTTCGCGCTCTCCTTCATCGTCACCGGCCTGGTCTGGCAGTGGCTGCTCAATCCGGATTTCGGCATCCAGCATGTGGTCCGTGACTTAGGCTGGACGAGCTTCAGCTTCGACCCGCTCTACAATTCCAGCATCGTCATCTACGGCATATCGATCGCGGCGCTGTGGCAAGGCACAGGGCTCATCATGTGCCTGATGCTGGCCGGCCTGCGCGGCATTGACGAGGACATCTGGAAGGCGGCGCGGGTGGATGGGATCCCGATGTGGAAGACCTATCTGTTCATCGTCATCCCGATGATGCGGCCGGTCTTCATCACCACGCTCGTCATCATCGCTGCCGGCATCGTCAAGGTCTATGACCTCGTCGTGGCCCAGACCAGCGGCGGCCCGGGCATCGCCTCCGAAGTGCCGGCCAAATACGTCTACGACTATATGTTCTTCGCCCAGAACCTCGGCCAGGGCTTTGCTGCCTCGACCATGATGCTGCTCTCGGTGGTGATCGTCATCGTGCCCTGGGCCTATCTCGAGTTCGGGCGGCGCAAATGAGCATGGCAGACATCACCGCTCAAGCGAGCACCGCCGCCGGCGCGCGCCAGGGCATCACCGATCCCTACGGCCCGAAGCCGCGCCGCGTGATTTCGCGCCGCAACGTCTTCCTATACGGCACATTGTTCGTCATGGCGGTCTACTACCTCTTGCCGCTCTACGTCATGGTCGTCACCTCGCTCAAGGGCATGCCGGAGATCCGGCTCGGCAACATCTTCTCACCGCCGCTCGAGATCACTTTCGAACCGTGGGTCAAGGCGTGGTCGACTGCCTGCACCGGCCTTAACTGCGACGGACTTTCGCGCGGCTTCTGGAATTCGGTGCGCATCACCGTGCCGTCAGTGCTGCTGTCGATCGCCATCGCCTCGGTGAACGGTTATGCACTGGCCAATTGGCGCTTCAAGGGCGCCGATACGTTCTTCATCATCCTGATCGTCGGCGCCTTCATTCCCTACCAGGTGATGATCTATCCGATCGTCATCATCCTGCGCGAGATCGGCCTCTATGGCAGCCTCAGCGGGCTGGTGATCGTCCATTCCATTTTCGGCATGCCGATCCTGACGCTGCTGTTCCGCAATTATTTCTCCTCGATGCCGGAGGAGCTGTTCCGGGCGGCACGTGTCGACGGTGCCGGCTTCTGGGGCATCTTCCTGCGCATCATGCTGCCGATGTCGCTGCCGATCTTCGTCGTTGCCATCATCCTGCAGGTGACCGGCATCTGGAACGACTTCCTGTTCGGCGTCGTCTACACCCGCCCCGACACCTATCCGATGACGGTGCAGCTCAACAACATCGTCAATTCGGTGCAAGGCGTGAAGGAGTACAACGTCAATATGGCCGCAACCATCCTGACCGGGCTTGTGCCGCTCATCGTCTACTTCATCTCCGGCAAGCTTTTCGTACGCGGCATCGCCGCCGGCGCGGTGAAGGGGTGATGGCGATGACGGCAGCCAACGATACCAGCGTTTCGATCCAGGACCTGTCGCTGAATTTCGGCGCGGTGACCGTCCTGGAGACGCTCAATCTGGATGTCGCCGATGGCGAGTTCATCGTGCTGCTCGGGCCGTCCGGCTGCGGCAAGTCGACCTTGCTCAATTGCATTGCCGGCCTGCTCGACGTTTCCGAAGGCCGCATCTTCATCAAGGGCAAGAACGTCACCTGGGAAGAGCCCAAGGACCGCGGCATCGGCATGGTGTTCCAGTCCTATGCGCTCTATCCGCAAATGACGGTGGAGAAGAACCTGTCCTTCGGGCTGCGTGTCGCCGGCACGCCAAAAGAAGAGATCGCCAAGCGGATCGCGCGGGCGGCTGAAATCCTGCAGATCGAGCCGCTGCTGCAGCGTAAGCCGGCCGCACTTTCCGGCGGCCAGCGCCAGCGCGTCGCCATCGGACGGGCGCTGGTGCGCGATGTCGACGTGTTCCTGTTCGACGAGCCGCTGTCCAATCTCGATGCCAAGCTGCGCGCCGAACTGCGCGTCGAGATCAAACTGCTGCATCGCAAGCTGCAGAACACCATGATCTACGTCACCCACGACCAGATCGAGGCGATGACGCTGGCCGACCGCATCGCGGTGATGAAGGGCGGCGTCATCCAGCAGCTCGATGCGCCGCAGACCATCTACAACCGTCCGGTCAACCGTTTCGTCGCCGGCTTTCTCGGTTCGCCCGCAATGAACTTCGTCGATGGCCACCTGGAAGACGCCGACGGCGGCTGGCGGTTCGCGGCCGGGGATATCAAGATCCCGCTCGGCACTTACGACTTTGCCAAGCCTCCGGCTCCCGGCCCCGTCACATTCGGTATCAGGCCCGAGCATGTCAGCCTGAACAGCGGCACCGGCTGGCCGTTCTCGATGGCCGCCAATGTCGAGGTGGTCGAACCCATGGGCTCCGACACGCTGGTCTGGCTGAAGCTTGCCCAGCAGAATTTCAGCGTCCGAGTGACCTCGGAACGCACGCCCAAGAACGACGAGGCGGTGACGCTTGGATTCGATCCGATGCGCGCCTCGCTTTTCGACACCGCAACCGGCACACGCATCTAGCTTCCGAGAACCAACCTTCCAACGACGATCCCCAAGCAAAACGGACAGAGACGATGAATTGGTCATTCCAACTTTACAGCGCCCGCAATTTCCAACCCTGGGACGGTGTGCTCGCCATGCTCGGCAAGCTCGGCTACGCCCAGGTCGAAGGTTTCGGCGGCGTCTATGATGATCCCAAGGCATTCCGTGCCGAGCTCGACAGGAACGGGCTTGCCATGCCGACTGGGCATTTCTCGATCGACGCGCTCGAGAACGATTTTGACGGCGTGCGCAAAACCGCCGACGCACTCGGTATCACGCTGCTCATCTGCCCTTTCCTGATGCCCGACCAGCGGCCATCCGACGTGGCCGGCTGGC
>NZ_RZRP01000021.1:0-20799 GCF_003997795.1 Mesorhizobium sp. M7A.F.Ca.US.005.03.2.1
CTGGGACCCGTGTCGGCGCTCGGTTACGTCTTCCATGACCAATGGGCGAACGAGAACCCCGATGCCGTCAGGGGGTTCGTAAGGGCGTCCGCGCAAGCCAAGGACTTGCTGGCCAGATCCGATGACGAATGGCTGCGCCTGGCGCCGATCATTCGCGCGGAAGGCAAGGAACTGGAAAAACTGCGCGATCGCTATCGTCAGGGCATTCCCAGACGGTCGGTCGCCGAGGAAGCGGCTGACGCCGGCAGGCTATACCATGTGCTGGCGGCGATCGGCGGCGCGAAGCTGGTCGGCAGCGCGCCGGAGATGGCGCCCGGCACATTCTGGCAGGAACCCTGGAAATGACCGCATCGGAAACCGACGGCACGCGTGATGCCCCGCCGAGCATGTCCGGCCGACGCAGCCTGGCGACGGCACTGGCGCCCGCGCTGACCGTAGCGGTTTCCCTGCTCGGGCTTTGCCTGCTGTGGAACCTTGCGGCAGGCGTCTGGCCAAGCCGTGCCTTTCCAGGACCTGGGCAGGTCTGGCAGGTGCTTCTCAGGGAGGCTGCGAGCGGCGACCTCTTTTACCATCTCGGCGTGACCCTCGGCCGGGTCGCCGCAGCATATATCGTCGCAATGATCATCGGATCCGTCATCGGCGTTTTGCTCGGCAGCTATCGTCGCGTCGACCGTTTTTTCAACCCGTGGGTGATCCTGTTCCTCAACATCCCGGCGCTGGTGGTCATCGTCCTCGGCTACATCTGGTTCGGCCTCAACGAGGCGGCGGCGATCGGCGCGGTGGCAGTGAACAAGATCCCGAATGTCGTGGTGACGATGCGTGAAGGCGCCAGGACGCTTGATCCAAGCTACGCCGAAATGGCCACCGTCTATCGCTTCGGCCGCCTTGATCGCATCCGCCATATCCTGCTGCCGCAATTGCAGCCCTATCTTGCCGCCGCGTCGCGATCCGGCATCGCCCTCATCTGGAAGATCGTCCTGGTCGTCGAACTGCTCGGCCGCTCGAACGGTGTCGGCTTCCAGATCCATCTCTATTTCCAGCTTTTCGATGTCGCCGCCATTCTTGCCTACACGCTGGCTTTCGTGGCGGTGATGCTTGTCATTGAACTTCTCCTGGTGCAGCCCGTTGAACGACATGCAACCCGTTGGCGCCGTCGTCCCGCTTAAGGTCGACATCGCCGAAAAGACCTTCAGGTCCGCGCGAGGCGTCTCGATCACGGCGCTTCAGGACCTTTCCTTCGAGGTCCGGCAAGGCGAATTCGCCTGCTTGCTTGGACCGTCGGGCTGCGGCAAGACCACGACGCTGCGTATCCTGCTTGGCTTGGACAAAGACTTTTCCGGCTCCTTCCAGTTGCCGCAAGGAGGTTCGAACCGCATCGCCGCCGTATTCCAGGAACCGACCCTGCTGCCGTGGCGAACGGTGGAGCAGAATGTCAGGCTGGCGTTGCCGAAAAGCTTGAGGGCGAAAAATCTCGACGGGCTGTTCGACACGCTCGGCCTCGCGGCCATGCGCTCGCTCTATCCTGCCGAACTGTCGCTCGGCCTTGCGCGCAGGGCAGCACTTGCCAGGGCTTTCGCCACGGAGCCGGCGGTGCTTTTCCTGGACGAACCCTTTGTCTCGCTCGACGAACAGACCGCCGAGCGGCTTCGGCATCTGCTTTTGACCGTGTGGTCGGAACGGCCCACGACCGCCTTGATGGTGACGCACAATCTACGCGAGGCACTGATGCTCTCGGACCGCATCATCGTGCTCGCGCCGCGGCCAACCCATGTGCTCGGCGTGTTCGACGTACGGTTGCCACGGCAACATCGCAATTCGCAGGTGATGAGCGACCTTCTGCGGTCGTTCCATCATAGATTTCCGGACGTCACCTGATCGCCTGCAGGTGAAATGCATATCGGAGGCCTTCATGTCGATCGATCGGCTAAGACGCAGGCTTGTGCGTGGCTTCGCCTGTACCGCCGCCAGCGCCGCCTTGATGCCGTGCTGCCTCGGACGAGCCGCGGCTGGCAACCTGGGATTCTCGCTCAGGCAGATCGCCGACGGCGTCTTCGCCTTCCAGGGCACGGATGAATTGATGACCGCCGCCAACGACGGTGCGATCTGCAATCTGGGCGCCGTCATCGGTACCGATGCGGTTGCCGTCATCGACAGCGGTGGCAGCCTGATCGAGGCGCACGCCTTTCTCGCCGCGATCGGAAAGGTAACCGCAAAGCCGGTTCGCTTCCTGGTCAACACCCACATGCACCCCGACCACATCTTCGGCAATGCGGCATTCCGGGAGATCGGCGCGACCATCGTCGGTCACCGCAATCTGCCGCGCGCCCTCGACGCGCGTGGCGCGTTCTATCTGCACAACTATCGCGAACAGCTTGGCGAGGCGCTGATGGAGGGGGTCGAGATCGTGTCGCCGACCAGGCTGGTCGACGATCACCTGCAACTCGACCTCGGCGGGCGCACGATCGAACTGCGGGCATGGAAGGCGGCGCACACCGACAACGACCTGACCGTATTCGATACCACGACCAGAACGCTCTTTGCCGGCGATCTGGTGTTCATGGGCTCCTTGCCGACGCTCGACGGATCACTGCTTGGATGGCTCCGCCAGATGGATGCACTCACCGCGATCGACGCCGCGCGCGTCGTTCCAGGTCATGGTCCTGTAACGGCCGACTGGCCACAGGCACTGGCGGGGGAGCGACGCTATTTCGAGGTTCTGGCGCGCGATATCCGCAAGGCGATCGCCGACGGAACGCCGCTGCGCGAAGCAGTCAAAACCGCAGGCGGAAGCGAACGGGACAATTGGCACCTGTTCGACGATTACAACGAGCGCAACGCAACGGCCGCATTTGCCGAACTCGAATGGGAATAGACGACGCCGACATGCGCTAGGCGGCCGCAAAGCACGGCGATTTGCCAAGGCGTCGCCAAAGGCTTATCCTCAACGCCAGCCTGGGCACCACCTCTCTTGCATTGGTGGAGGCATCGAAATGCAAAATCAAGCTTACTCGAGCCGGCAGCTCGCCTTGCCGCTCGCATCCGTTTTCGCCGCGATCATCTTGACCATCGGCACGTTGCTCGGCTCCTCGGGAGCCGCCAACGCACAGCAAACAACCGCGTCCTCGGATAGAATCTGGCATGACTTGAAGGGCGACGTGTTCGGCGATCGGGCAATTCTGGTCGATACCGGCGTCGTCAGGATCGAAGCACCAAAGCGGGCGCAGGATGCCGCCATCGTGCCCGTCGACATCTATCTCGATCCAGCCAAGGCGCCAGACGGCATCAAATCCGTTACCTTGATCATCGACGCGAACCCTGCACCGGTGGCGGCAACGTTCCAGCTCGGCAAGGATGCCGGCGTGACGCATCTGTCGACGCGCGTGCGCGTCAACGACTATTCCTATCTGCGTGCCATCGCTGAGACGCAGGGTGGTCAACTCCATATGGTACAGACCTTCGTCAAGGCGTCAGGTGGCTGCTCCGCCCCTGCGGTCAAGAACCAGGACGAGGCCAACGCGACAATGGGTCAGATGAAGCTGCGCCAGTTCCCGCCCAAAGAGACGATGACCAAGACCGAGGAACTGCAGTTGATGATCCGGCACCCTAACAATTCGGGGCTGCAGCGGGATCCGCTGACCCAATATTTCATACCGGCGCATTTTGTCCAGAAACTGTCGATCTCCCAAGCCGGCCGGCCGATCCTCTCCATGGAAGGTGGAATATCGATTTCGGAAGATCCCAACTTCCGATTCGATTTCACCGTGCACGGCAAGGGCGAAATCCAGGTTGAAGCGATCGATACGGACGGCAAAACATTTCGCAATCAGTGGCCGCTCGAGACAGCGGGACTCTGAAGTCTCGATATCTTGCGCTGGACTGCCGGTGCTTGCCACTTGATCCCGAAAATGGAGCTCGTTCGGGAAGATCACGCCCAGGCAGAGGACGAAGCTCCATCCGGCTTCCGGATGGAGCAGGCTCTAAAAGCAGCGCACGTCGGCTTCCGACTGCGCGCGCTTCAATTCGGTACGGGCTGCCTTCGCCGGTGCGCTTTCGCGAAACAGCCCCGCGCTTTCGCCTGTGGTCAAAGACATGCTCTTGAAAGTCTCGGCTCTCTCATAGTGGTCGTAGGGAAGGATCGAGGCGATGACGTCGATCGAGCAGGAACAGCTTTCCAGCGCCTGACGTGTCTGGCCGTTCGTCTGCATGCAGCCGAGCACGTAGTCGGCGATCGTTGCTGTCGGGTAATCACCCGCGGCGCCCGCCGGGTTTGCGAAGGCCAGCGGCCCGGCAAGGAGCAGCGGCAAAGTCGAAAATCCAACATATCTGATCACGGGAAAACCTCCGGTTAGCCTAGGCGCGATGCGCCCAGTCGGGATCACCGTGGCAGTTGGCAACGTGCAGCAGAGTCAGTCAAGCGCCCATGGCTTCCGTATGCGACCAAAGGAGGAATGCGGGGCTTGTCGACCGTGGTTCCGCATGGCGGCTCCGTGGCCTGCTCCACGCCCCGACTCCAACGATCATCTCATGCTTGGCCCACTATCGATTCCCAATGGAGCACGCGCATGACCATGCCGAGACATCGAAGCGAATACCTCCAAATAAAATCAAAGCTTAGGCGAAATGTAAAAATCAACAAATAACTAAATTTTATGTGCCCCATCGTTATTTCGCGGTCATAAATACTTTATCTAACAAATACCGTCCTGCTTATTTTCTTATATTGCACCGCATCATTTACGATATTGCGGTGCAAAAACACCAGCAGGCTTTTTTGCTTGCCTAGCCTTTTACGATGACATAGCCTCACCCTGTTTCCGGCTTCAAGGGCGTCACCGTCATTAGGGAGCGGCGACAGTCTTTCGTAGGCCAAGGTGAGGTGGGCAGTAACGGTGCCCTCTGCACATCTGGCTTAGGTCGTGACACGCTGCCGGAAATATTTCCCCCCCGTGAATCGCTTGGGCAAGCCCTTGTGGGCTCAGCAAATGATTCATCACTATGAACCTCGGGAGGAATTCGGATGCGTGTACTTACGAAAGCTACCTATATTCTAACCACTGCGGCGTTTCTGTCGCTCGGCGCGGCCTATACGGCGTCGGCTAACGAGGACCTTGCAAAGCTGGCTTCGGATTCGAAGAACTGGGCAATGCAGACGGGTGACTACGCCAACACCCGCTATTCCAAACTCAACCAGATTACTGCGGACAATGTGAAGAACCTGCAGGTCAAGTGGACCTTTTCCACCGGCGTGCTACGAGGCCACGAGGGTGGACCGCTTATCATCGGCGATGTGATGTATGTCCACACGCCTTTCCCGAACAATGTCTTTGCGCTCGATCTCAAGAATGACGGGAAGATCCTTTGGAAGTACGAACCCAAGCAGGATCCCAACGTCATTCCGATCATGTGTTGCGATACGGTCAACCGTGGCGTTGCCTATGGTGACGGCAAGATCATTCTCAATCAGGCCGACACCACAGTCGTCGCCCTCGACGCGAAGACTGGCAAGGTCGTCTGGTCGGTCAAGAACGGCGACCAGACCGATGGCGGCAAAGGCGAATCCGGTACGGCTGCCCCCGTCGTCGTCAAGGACAAGGTGCTCATCGGCGTCTCCGGCGCCGAATTCGGCGTTCGCGGCTGGCTGGCCGCCTACAATCTGAAAGATGGCAAACTCGCCTGGAAAGCCTATTCGGAAGGTCCGGACGCAGACACCCTGATCGATCCCGAGAAGACCACGCAACTCGGCAAGCCGGTTGGCAAGGATTCCGGCACGAACACCTGGGAAGGCGAGCAGTGGAAGACCGGCGGCGGCACGACATGGGGATGGTATTCCTATGATCCCAAGCTGAACCTGGTCTATTATGGCACCGGCAATCCCTCGACGTGGAACCCGGTCCAACGCCCCGGCGACAATCGCTGGTCGATGACGATCATGGCCCGCGATGCGGATACTGGTGTTGCCAAATGGCTCTACCAGATGACCCCGCATGACGAATGGGACTATGACGGCATCAACGAGATGATCCTCGTCGATGGCATGGAGGTCAACGGCGCCAAGCACGACGTGCTGGTGCATTTCGATCGCAATGGTTTTGCCTACACCATGGATCGCGCCACCGGCGACCTTCTCGTCGCCAAGAAATACGATCCGGCCGTGAACTGGGCGACCGAAGTCGTCATGGACCCCAAGAGCGAACAGTATGGTCGCCCGCAGGTCGTGGCGAAATATTCGACCCAGCAGAACGGCGAAGACACCAACTCGACGGGCATCTGCCCGGCGGCGCTTGGAACGAAGGACCAGCAGCCGGCGGCCTATTCGCCGAAGACCGGGCTGTTCTATGTCCCGACCAACCATGTCTGCATGGACTATGAGCCTTACAAGGTGAGCTACACCGCCGGTCAGCCTTATGTTGGCGCCACCGTGTCGATGTATCCCGCACCTGGCGGCGACGGCAACATGGGCAACTTCATTGCCTGGGATGCGGCCAAGGGCGAGATCGTCTGGTCGAAGCCCGAGCAGTTCTCGGTGTGGTCGGGCGCGTTGGCGACAGATGGCGACGTCGTCTTCTACGGTACACTCGAAGGCTACATCAAGGCGGTCGATAAGGACGGCAAGGAACTCTACAAGTTCAAGACCCCGTCCGGCATCATCGGCAACATCACGACCTACGAGCAGGGCGGCAAGCAGTATATCGCCGTTCTGTCGGGCGTCGGTGGATGGGCTGGTATCGGCCTGGCAGGCGGCCTGCTTTCGCCTGACAACGCCGCTGCGTGGCAAGGCGCCGTCGATTAGGGCCGCGTGCAAGGCGACCAAGCCGCTGTCGTTGGTACAGCTGGCCTGGGTGCCGTCGGCGGCTACGCGGCACTTGCCGACTACACGACGCTGGGCGGTCAGCTCACCGTCTTCGGTCTCCCGGATTGATGCGCTGGGAACCTTGAGCATGCCTCAGGTCTTGTGAGACCAAAGGCTTGAAGAACGAGAGCCCGGACATCCGGAAGCCATGGCCGGGCTCTCGATTCGGTTACGCACCCAAAAACACCGATCAATGCCGGTCGCGACAGCAAAACCGTGTCCATTGGCAAATGAAGGAAGCGTTTGAATGTCCGTTCGCATTGTAATTTCGGCTTTCGTGCTGGCTCTGTTGCCTCTGGCAAGCTCGAGCCTCGCCCGGGCCGACGACAGCATGGAAAAAGCCAAGGCGGTAAAGGAAGAAGGCGGCAAGTATTTGGATGCGGATGGAAATCCGACCTACAAGATCGAAAACGGAACCGTCGATTGGTACACGTTCAGCGGCTACCGCCGGTATCATTCCGATTGCCATGTCTGCCACGGACAGGACGCGACAGGTTCGAGCTATGCGCCGGCTTTGGTCAACAGCCTGAAAACCATGGATTACGCCACATTCCTCTCGATCGTCGCCGAAGGCCGCAAGAATGTCGGCGGCGGCAAGGAAAACGTCATGCCTGCCTTTGGCGACAACAAGAACGTCTATTGCTACCTGGACGATCTCTACGTCTATCTGCGCGCGCGCGCGGATGGCGCGGCGCCCCGCGGAAGGCCGCCCAAGCACGAAGACAAGGCCCAGGCGGCGAAGGATGCCGAAGCATCCTGCATGGGTGGATGACATGATCGGCCGCGATGCATTGAAGCTGCGCGTCGTTCTGCCGATCCTCGGCACACTCGCCTTGCTGCCGTCGAACGCGCATGCGCAAAGCGCCGGCCTTGGCGCGGCGGGAGAACTGGTCGACCCTGACATTCTGCGCGTCTGCGCCGATCCCTCGAATATGCCCTTCACCGACAAGAGCGGCGAAGGCTTCGAAAACAAGCTGGCCGAACTGGTTGCCGCGAAAACCGGGCGCAAGTCCGTCTCCTACACCTGGTTTCCCACGATCACCGGCTTCGTGCGCAATACGTTGGGGGCCAACCGATGCGACATCATCATGGGCTATGCCCAAGGCGATGAGCTGGTGCAGAACACCAACGCCTACTATCGCTCCGCCTATGTGCTGGTGCATCCGAAAAGCCACGATATGGAAGGCGTGGAAACGATCGAGGATCCCAGACTCACAGGCAAAACGATCGGCGTCGTTGAAAGCACGCCGCCAACCGCCAACATGGCCGCCAACAAGCTTCTACGGACCGCCAAGATCTATCCGCTTGCGGTGGATACGCGCGTCACCCCATCAATGGGGGAGGTCATGATCAAGGACATGCTGGCACACAAGATCGATGCGGCGGTGCTGTGGGGACCGATGGCAGGTTACTACGCCAAGGAACTCGGAGCTGATGTGACGATCGTTCCACTGGTGAAGGAAAAAACCGGCTCGCGCATGTCTTACCGCATCACCATGGGCGTACGTCCGTCGGACCAGGAATGGAAGCGGACGCTCAACCGGGTGATCAGGGAAAACCAGGCGGAGATCACCAGGATCCTGCTGAGCTACAACGTGCCGCTGATCGACGAACACGACAACCTGATTACCCAATGAATGGAAGGGAGACTATTTTCGTGCTGGTCGCCGCGAGCCTTCTGGGTCTGGCCGAGCCGACATGGGCTGGCGACATCGCCGAACCCAGCGGTTTCCGGATGGACGACTATCGGGCGCCGGTGCCGCGGACGCTGCAAGGCGCGAGGGTGGTGACGACGGTGGAAGCGGAAGCGCTGTGGCGAGCGAAAAAGGCGATCTTCTTCGACGTGATGCCGGACACGCCCAAACCGGCCAATTTGCCGGCAGGGACGATATGGAGAGACAAGGTCAGAAAGGACATTCCAGGCAGCATATGGCTGGCCAATGTGGGATACGGCGCTATTTCGCAGGAGACCGCCAGCTATTTTCGCCAAGGCCTCGCGGCCAAGGCCGGGACGGACAAGTCGCGCGCGATTCTGTTCTACTGCATGACGAATTGCTGGATGTCGTGGAATGCGGCGAAACGGGCCGTCCAGTGGGGCTACAGTTCAGTAATCTGGTATCCGCTCGGCGCCGATGGGTGGGAAGATGCAAACCTTCCACTGGAGGAGAAGAAACCCTACGCAACGAACAATTGAAATAAGGACTGCAATTATTCTCGATAGTTTGTTTTCAATTTTTCAAAACCTATTGTTTCATTTGTCCATTTTGAAACTTGATGGACGAGCCATTGCGTCGGTGCCCTGCAATGGTTGGCTAACGACAGGATCGGTCCCTTCGGGCTGGTATAAGAGGAGAAATGTCATGAAGAAGAACTGGAAAAAACCGACCATGTGTCAGGTTGCCGCTGGCTTCGAAATTTCACGGTATCTGCCTGCTGAAATTACTCCCAAGAAGTAGGCCGCAGAGGTGCGCGTCCCTGGCGACAGGGGCGCGCATCCCCTCCCCGCATGGGATTTTCGTGAAAGATTTTGACGCACGCAAAGCGCGCGGAGTGTTGTTTGTGACTGCAAATTGCCTGCAGGTCAGAGAAGCCGGCGCGCGGGCATTTTCATGCATTTGAGGATCATCGGATCGGCGGCGGGCGGCGGCTTTCCGCAATGGAACTGCAACTACCGTCTCAGTCGTGCGGCTCGCAACGGCATGGCAAGCGT
Organism: Mesorhizobium sp. M7A.F.Ca.US.005.03.2.1; assembly: GCF_003997795.1. Taxonomy (NCBI): domain Bacteria; kingdom Pseudomonadati; phylum Pseudomonadota; class Alphaproteobacteria; order Hyphomicrobiales; family Phyllobacteriaceae; genus Mesorhizobium; species Mesorhizobium sp. M7A.F.Ca.US.005.03.2.1. Next base: position 9,561 of record NZ_RZRP01000021.1, read on the forward strand.
GCATCCACGAACCCAGTCAAGTGTCGCCGCCTCGGCGGACGGGTTGGGCTGGGTTCTTTTCAATGCCTCGCCCGACATTCGCCAGCAAATCGCTGCAACACCTGAATTGCAACCTGCGGGCGATGCGCCGCTGCGCTCGACACCTATTCGCGCTGTGGTGCTGACCAATGCCGACGTCGATCATATCGCCGGACTGCTCAGCCTGCGCGAGCGGCAGCCTTTCGCCATCTATGCAACGGCGCAGGTTCTGGCGACGCTGGAGGCGAATTCGATTTTCAACGTTCTCGATCCAGCGCTTGTGCCGCGGCGCATCCTGCCGCCGGCGAAAGAGTTGGCCATCTGCGACGCAGAAGGCCGCGATACCGGCGTAATGATCGAGCCCTTTGCCGTGCCCGGGAAGATAGCACTCTATCTGGAGGATAGAGACCATCCGGATGCCAATTTCAGCTCCGACGCAGGTGACACGATCGGAGTCCGAATTGCCGGCATCGGCAGCCGCGGCTCCGTCTTCTATATCCCAGGCTGCGCGCGCATCGATGCGCGGCTACGCGCGCGTCTCACCGATGCCGCCTGTCTTTTGTTCGACGGCACGGTCTACACCGACGACGAGATGATCGTCGCCGGCGTCGGTCAGAAAACCGGCGCGCGCATGGGGCATCTGGCGATCTCGGGAGAATTGGGTTCGATTGCAGGCTTGGCCAATGTGAAGGTCGGCCGTCGCGTCTTCGTCCACATCAACAACACCAACCCCATCCTTGACGAGAGTTCCGCCGAACACGCGGCGGTCAAGGCGGCAGGCTGGGAAATCGCAAACGACGGTATGGAGATGGAATTTTGAGCGACTTCCGCGATGCAGCCAAAGGCGGACTCTCCACGAGCGCTCTCGAAGCCGTGCTGAGGCAGGTTGGCGCCGAGCGCTATCACAATCGCCATCCCTTTCACCACAGGATGACCAGCGGCGCGTTGTCGAAGGCCGAGATGAAGGCCTGGGCGCTGAACCGCTATTGCTATCAGGCGGTCATCCCACGCAAGGATGCCATGATACTCGTACATGCCGAGGATCCAGCGTTTCGTGCCGCGTGGCGCAAGCGGATCGAGGATCATGACGGCGAGGACGGCTGGAGCGGCGGCATCGCGCGCTGGCTGCATCTGGCAACTTCGCTCGGCCTGGACGCCGAGGCCGTGAAGAGCGAAAGGCTGGCACTGCCGGCGACACGCTTCGCGGTGGGCGCTTACCTTTCCTTTTGCACAAACCGGACGCTGTTCGAGGCGGTCGCGTCCTCGCTGACCGAGATGTTCTCGCCACTCATCATCGGCGAGCGGGTGCCGGCAATGCTGGCCAAATACGACTACATCACCGAGGATACGCTGGCCTATTTCAAGCAACGGCCCGAACAGGCCTCGCGTGACGCCGACTTCGCCCTTGCCTACGTGCTCAGCCACGCCGATACGGCGGAGCGCCAGCAGCAGGCAATCGATGCACTGGTGTTCAAATGCGATATACTCTGGGCCATGCTTGACGCGCTTCAACACGCCTATGGCGAGCAGGGAAACATACCGCCCGGCGCCTTCCAGCCCGAGGCAGCCCTATGATGGCGCTGCGCGAAAGAGCTGTGGTGTCGTTGCGATCGGTACCTTCGCTGCCGAAGCACGTGCGCATACAATACGATCCCTTGCGGCAGGCATTCGCCGTGCTTTCACCGGAAAAGATATTCTGGCCGAACGATGTCAGTCTCGACATATTGCGACGCTGCGATGGACGGTCCACGGTCGGCGACATCATTGCCGGCCTTGCCGCCGATTATGAGGCCGAACAGGAGGCCGTGGCGACCGACGTCATCGCCTTCCTGCAGGAATGGTCGGACAAGCTGCTGGTGAGGCTATGAGCACGCCCCTCCTCCCTCCAATCGGCATGCTGGCGGAACTGACGCATCGCTGCCCGCTGCAATGCCCTTATTGCTCCAATCCGCTCGAACTGCTCAAGGCCAATCGCGAACTCGACACAGAGACCTGGCTCGCCCTGTTCTCGGAGGCCGCCGATCTCGGCGTGCTCCAGGTGCATCTGTCCGGTGGCGAGCCGACACTGCGCCGCGACCTCGCGCAATTGATCGCCGGGCTTGCGGGGCGCGGCGTCTACACCAATCTGATTACCGCGGGCGTTGGCATCGTCGAGGGCCGTATCGAGGCATTTGCCGAAGCCGGTCTAGACCATCTGCAACTGAGCTTTCAGGGCGCGCGGCCGGCGACCACGGATCGCATCGGCAACCACAAGGGTGCCCACGAAAAGAAGCTGGAGACGGCACGCCGCGCGCGCGCGGCCGGTCTGCCTCTAACCATCAACGCGCCGATCCATCGCCATAACATCGAGGAGGTGCCGGAATTCATCGATCTCGCCCTTTCGTTGGGCGCGGAGAGGCTCGAGATCGCCAATGTGCAATATGCCGGCTGGGCGTTGACCAATCGCGATCAACTGATGCCGGAGCGTGAAGCGGTCGATAGGCAGGCGGAGATCGTCGCGGAGGCACAGGAGCGGTTGGCCGGCATCATCAACATCGATTTTGTGACGCCGGACTATTTCGCGATCTATCCCAAGCCGTGCATGGGCGGCTGGGCGCGGGACGCCTTCATGGTGACGCCTGACGGCACCGTACTGCCCTGCCATGCCGCACAGACGATCCCGTCGCTCAGCTTCGAGCGTTTCGAACCACGCAGGCTGTCCTCAATCTGGGCCGATTCGCCGGCGTTCAATGCCTTTCGCGGTACGGACTGGATGCAGGAGCCATGCCGCGGCTGTGAGCGGCGCGAGATCGACTGGGGCGGCTGCCGCTGCCAGGCGATGGCGATCGCCGGCGATGCCGCTGCAACGGACCCGGCTTGCGCGAAATCGCCGATCCATGCTCGCATGGCAATGCTGATCGACGAAGCCAAGCGCATTGCCACAGTTCCTTCGAGAGAAGAAGCATTCGTCTACCGGCGGATCGGTGCGGTGACCGAATCCGCCTGACCTGGCGAGAAAGCGCTTCTCACCCCCTCGGCAAGACGCGTAGCGTCTGCTCGTCAAACAATGGCTCGTCCTGGCCGATGCGCACAAAAAGCAGGCTGTACCCCTCACCCGCGGGCACCTCGAAATACTGCATGCCGTCAGGCATTTCACCCCAGTCGCCGCAGGGCGGTTCGGGAATCTCGTCGGAGCTGGCAAGTGCTTTCAGCTCTTTCGCATAGGCGGCGTCGGGGCTGAATGTGTAGCGTTTGACGCCGGCGGGTACCGTGCCCTCGGTGTAAGGCGCCAGCACACAGCGGGCGCTGACGGCCTTGTCGGTCTTTTCCAGGAACAGGCGCTGCAACGCAGCCTCGGCGGTTTCGCCAGGCTTGATGTCAAAGACCTCGACAAGAGGGTCAGCCGCGCCGCCGTCGCTGTATTTGATGGCGAGCGCTTTGCCGGCGAATTCGAAATGGATCTGGCGGAAGCCGAAATCGCAGCGCTGCGTCCAGGCGGCCAGCCCGACAGTTTTGTCAGACAATTTTTCCCAGGCGCATTTGTCGATGGGCGGGCGCGACGGCGCCGGCTCGTCCGCCATGGCTGGTATCGTCGCGGATGCAAGCAGGGCACTGGCCCAGATGGTCGATCGCACGCTATTCATCGCTGCATCCTGTTAAAATGAAGGCGTCCCAGGCCGAACCGCCTGGATTGGCATTGGCGAAATCGGCTCCTTCGGTGAAAGCCACGCCGAAACCGGGCAAGAGCAGCCCTCTCGGCGCCGGTGTCGCTTCGCGCGAATTCAACTGCTCGGCGCCGCCGCCGGTCAAGGCATAGACCTGGCCCTCCCATAGCCTGCACAATCCGCTACCGTCCTGCAGGCCGCCTTCCCGGTCGTCGTCGGTGCAGGCGTGGCGAATGGTGCCGAGCGGGAAGGAATTCTTGCCGTTGGTCCAGGTGATGTCGGCGGGCAGGCTCGTGCCGGCTTTGGGCACGGCCAGCGAAAACACTTCGGCCGTCAGCGCCGCCGGCTCGTTGGCGAGCGGCCGGAATTGCACGACGGCACCCGAGCGCGGCTCCTGATAGGTGGCGTGACTCAGGAGGCATTCTTTTGCCAAGGCCGCCTGCATCGGGCCGAGCAGGCCCAGGAGGAAAAAGGCCAGTATGCGGGTGATCATCCAATGTCTCTGGGAAAGCGTTGAGTCGGCCCGCACAGTCGCATCATCCGCGCAAAAGCATAGCAAAATCCGGAACGGCGGCGTTTGTCCGCTCCTGGACAAAACTTGTCCACGCAAAATCCCACCAGCCTGTATGGTCGAGCGCACTGATCGAAGGAGTGGTGATGCGGCGTTTGGTGATGACGACGGCAATATCCGCATTCGCCGGTGGCTCCGCGCTGGCGGCGCCGCCTTATGTTGGGACATGGTCTAGCGACAGGCTGAACTGCCACGCGGCTCCCGACATCCAACGCGAGACTGTGTTCACAGTGGACCAGGCGTCGCTGTCGTTCCCCGATCTCGGCTGCGAGCAGGCGACATTTCGCAAAAGCTCGACCGGTTGGGTGGTGCATGCCAGCCAATGCTACGGTTCCGACCCGTCGATCGAGGAGCCGTTCGCGCGTGTCATCCATATCGTCAGGCATGGGGCCACGCTGCGGTTCACCTGGCCTGGCTTCGACAGCGGACCGCTCGTCCGCTGTTGAAGGCGTCCGGCGCCTCAGACCAGGCCGACCAGAAAGGCGGCGCCACCGAGAAAGCCTGCCGAGCAGATCCATAACAGCCAGAGCCCCCGTACCCGGCATTCCAGCACCGCCGAGCCGGGGTTGGCGGGGTCATAGTGGACGTCGACCTTGCTGCCTTCGACATACTGCCGTGCCTGGCCGCCGACGAGGCCGGGCAACGAAGCCGTCACGGTTCCGCCGAAGGTCACACGATCGGCGCTGTAGCGCAGGCCGGCGACGTCATAGGAGTAGACGATGCGGGATTTGAAGACGGTGCGCCAGCGACCATGGCCAGAATGGTTTCGGAGCGCCTGCAGGCCCGAGTTATCGATGCGGCCGGCAGTGACCGGCCATTTTGCCGCCTGCTCGGCCAGCGATTTCTGGACGAAGCCCATGCGCAAGGCAAACAGGCCCATGAACAGCAGCAGCGCTCCCGCGCCGAGGTTCTGCGGCTTGGGCAAATGCGGCCTGATCGCCTCCAGGACGCCGCCGACGGAAAACACCAGAACCAGCGCGCCGACCACCAGCCCGGCCGAGAGCTGGATCATGAACTTGAAGGCGCCTTCGGGCATGGTGCGCTCGATCACGGCTTTGCTCGGATCGGCCGGATTGTAGAAGACAGTCACCTCCGCGCCGCGGGGAAACTGGGCAAGGGTTTCGGTGACTTCGAAATTCCCCAAATTCTCCTTCACGCTGTAGCGCGAGCTTTGAAATTTCTTGCCGCCAACCTTGTATTCGAAGGTGATCGCCGGAAAATTGCGCATTTCGGTGGTATCAGTGCTGTCCGAACCAACGCCCGAGCTTCTGACCTCGCGTGCCTCGACGCGCGACGAGATGATCTTTCCCGGCGTCGGCAGCCAGCGGCTGAGTGCCTTCACCTCTCGCCATTTCATGAAGGTGATGAACGACAGCGCGCCCGCGACCACGCAGGCAAAGCCGACAAGCATGATCTTGAGTTCCAACTCGTCTCCCCCCAGGAGTGCAGGAACCCGCACATAGACAGCATGGCGGCGGCAATGTCTTGTATTTTCGCAAATCTGAAAAGGCTGAGCAGCGCAAACGGCAACAGCCCACGCCGCGTTATGCAGGCTTCACGGCCAGGAACGTGTTCCATTCTTCGCTATTGCGGCCGACGTTGAAATCGTCCCTGATGAGGACCAGCCCGGCGCCTTCGAGACGGGCGGCGAAGTCGTCCCTGCGCCAGTAGACCATGTGATATTCGCCTGATGTCTCGCCATCGCCATTGCGCATCGAGACGAGGAAGGCGCCGCCCGGGCGCAGCGACCCGGCTATCTTGGCAAGCACCTGGTCGGTCTGGTCGCGAGGCACGTGGATCAGGACGCATAGGGCAAGGACCGCGTCGTAGGGGCCGCCGAGATCATCGGTGATGAGATCGAGCAACTCGCCATGCTTACCACGCGCGGCCTGCAGCTCGAGAAACCGCTTGGTGGCGTCGGTGCGCCGAACCTTGACGCCCAAATTTTCCAGAAAATCCGCATCGTATCCGGCTCCGGACCCGACTTCCAAAATCCGGCCACCTGTGCCGGCGATTGCCACCAGGCGCTTGAGCGATGCCTGCTCCCTCTCGTTGGGAACATGGCGCACGATGGCATCATATTGTTCCGCATAATCCTCGTAAGCGCTGATCGTTTGACGGCTCTGTGCCAGAGCCTCCGATGACACACCCATCTTTTCCTCCCATGCGTCCTTGTTGGTCAAAGAGCCAGACACTTTCCTCAGCGAATGCTGCCAGCGGAAGCGTGTCCATCGAGCAGTCCGATATCGCGCTTGAAATGGTCCGACAGCGCACGCTGGTCAAGCAGGCCGCGTGAGCGGGTCCTGAAGGGAGCGGCGAAGAGGTCGAGGATCGGCGGACACCCGAGAAAGCGAACGACGCCAAGCCTGATAGCTTGTCTCAGTTGGCGTCGGCTACCGTCTGCCGGCCGCCGGCCCAGGCGCGCCATTGCCGTTCGTCGCCATGGAAGACATTGAGGTCTATGCGGCCAGTGACGCCGTGCGACAGGCCGGAGCCGGAATACTGCCAGAACAGCCATTTGCGGCCGGGATAGACCTTTGACGGATGCTGGGCGACCGCACGCAGCCAAAACGGATAGTCGAGGAATTCGCCCCTGAGATTGTCGCGGTAGAAATCGGGCGCGGTGTAGATGATGGGCCGCTGGCCGTAATAGCGCTCCAGCTTGTCCATGAACACCTGCATCTTTTCCAGCACCTTTTCGCGCGACGGCCGCCGCTTGCAGCTGGACTCGCCGTTCCACTCGACGTCGATCACCGGCGGCAGCGCGCCTTCGACCCTGGGCACGTTGCGGATGAACCAGTCCGCCTGCTCGCCCGCCGTGCGGCACCAGTAGAAGAAATGGTAGGCGCCGCGCTTCAAGCCGGCGGCGTCGGCGTTGCGCCAGTTTTTCATGAACATCGGATCGAGGTGGTCGCCACCGTCGGTCGCCTTGATGTAGGCGAAGTTGGCGCCCTGCGCCCGCAGCTTGTCCCAGTTGACGTTGCCTTGCCAACGCGAGACGTCGACGCCGTGCACTGCAAGGCGGCGAGGCGAACCCTTGCCGAAATTGATCGGCTTGGCGTCGCGAAAACCGTAACGGGTGAGCGGCCCGGCAAGCATGGCCGGTGCCGCGCGCGTCAACAGCTTGGGCGGCGACACCAAGGCTGCCGGCTCGACCGGCAGCCCGCCGACATCAGGCACTTGGGGATCAGGCGCATCAGGTGCGGCAAACACCCCCGTCTCTTCCTCCTCCGCCAAGCCGAACGGGCGCGTTTTTTCCCCCGGACCGTTGTCAGACATGGGAGCCAGTCCGGCCCTTGCCGCCCTGTTGCCCCTTGCCGCCGAAGCAGCGGCGATCGGTGCCGGCGGCCGGATCACGGAACTGGTGGTCTCGTTGGAGGGTTTCTGCAAATCCAGCGCATCGACGCCGGCCGTTGACGAGCAGCCGGCAAGGCATAGCGATGCTATCAAAAAACTGACGACGCCCGGAATCCGCATCTGGACCTGTACTCAAAACACAACAGACCGAGGGCGAAACGACAGCCGACGGACAAACCGGATCAGTTATGAATGAGAAATTACCAATAAAGTTTGAATCAAGTTTTTTTCGCCATACCGCATGCGGGTAAGCGCGGTGGAAACTGGCTCAGGATTTCCTGAAGACGCCGATCATCGGCCCGAGATTCCAGTAGTCGTCTTTGCGGCCGATGGCAGGCGCAAACAGGCTGGATATCGTGCCGTCGAGGAACAGCGCGTTATCGCAACCGAGCGCGTCGCGGAAAAGCCGGGCGAAGGCATGGAAGGTCACCGTGCCATTCGAAATCGCAAAGACCGCGACGCCATCCTTTCGCACCCCGACACCGTCGCGGGTTTTCCGCGAAGTGCCGTCGGCCTGGAATTTCGGATGCAGCTTGCCGTCGATCACCAGCATCGGCCCCGATTGCGTCGCATAGTCGACGGTCGGGCGCCTCTTCACGAAGTCCCTGGTGGCGCGGACCGCGGCCCTGCCGTCGCGTATGTAGAAAATGCCGTTCGGCTGCAGGGAAAAGTTGCCGCTTCCCGAACCCGTTTTCACCGACGCCATCTCCTGGCCGCGCTCGACATAGAGACCGACCGGCGCGAGGTTCGGGTGATACATGCCGGCATTGATGCCGAACAGCATCGTGCGCCCGATCGCCTGTTGCGCGGCATGCAGATTGTGCAGCGACTGAAACGGCTTGCCCGCCGCATCCTTCCAGAACAGCTCGAGCTGATATCGTTTCGGATCGACCTCGCAAACGAGATAGCTGGTCGCCTCGAAGGTGAAGTCCCGGCATGGCGGCAGCGAGACAACCCACTGGCCGAACGACGCGCCAAGCGCCGCCACCGACGGCAGCGCCCCCTTGGCCATCGCCAGCAACAGTGGCACCGATTGCAGGAGGGTCAAAAAATCCATGTGCGTACCGGAATCGAAGTTCGAGGTCCGGTACGGATATAGCCCGTTTCAAGCGATACTGTGGAACTGCCTCAGACGAGCCATCCCATGGCGACGCTCGACAACAAGACGATGCCGAGCAGGCCGCGATAGATGACGAACGGCCAAGCCGAGAAACGCTCCAGCACGCGCATCAGCCCCCATATGGCGAAGAAGGCGGAGATCGACGCGACGACCAGCCCGACAGCAAGCACCGACCAGCCATGGGCGTCGAGATGGACCTTGTGCAGTTCCCAGAGTTCCTTGAGGCCGGCGAGCGCGATGGCAGGCAGCCCGAGCAGGAACGAGAAGCGCGCCGCTTCGGCCCGCTTGAAACCGAGCCCCAGTGCCGCTGTCAGGGTCGAGCCCGAGCGCGAGACGCCGGGGACAAGCGCGCCGATCTGGGCGATACCGACGAGCAGCGCATCGGTCAGTGACGCATCGCCCATGCTGCGCCGGTGACGGGCGAAGATCTCGGCCAGCGCCAGCAGGATAGCCATGGCGATGCAGGCCCAGCCGATCACCGTCAGGCTACGCAGCGGCGAATTGCAGGCGTTGAGCAGGCCCGACAGCGCAACGCCGGCGATGACGATGGGGATCGTCGCCAGCACGATCCAGAGCGCCAGCTTGAAATGCCGGTCGGCGAAATCGCGTCGCGCCAGAGCGTCGAGCGATCCAAACAGGATATCCCTGACGTCGCTCCAGAAATAGCTGACCACCGCGGCAAGGGCCGCAAGCTGCATGGCGGCGGAGAAGGCGGAGCCAGGATCCTGCCAGCCGAGCACGGCCGGCACGATGCGCATATGGGCAGTCGAGGAAATTGGCAGCAGTTCCGTGATGCCTTGCACCACGCCGAGGAACGCCACCTTGGCGAACCCCAGGCCGACGAAGCCCGTGTCGAGGCCTTGGGTGCAGATATCGGCCAAAATCGAATTCCATGCATGAGAGATCGGAGTTGGGTGGACCGACCCAAGGTCAATCCCGGGCAAGCCTTATCGTCATGGGCCGGATAATCAATTTACGGATTTGTAAGCTGGCACGCCGAGGTGCACGCCGTTCGAAACCGGCCCACCTTGGGGCCGGCTTGAGGCACACAGGGAAAATCGCAAAGCGACTACGGGCAGAGCCAGAGTTTCTGGCATGTCCTGGCGATCACATGCGCCGGCGGCACTTCGGGCTCATCGGTCGAAGGCCGGCGAGCCCGTTCGAGCAGCATGCGCACCTGTTCGGGACGCACACGATCGCGCTCCATCACAAGCAGGACCATCGGATCGCTCAAAAGCTCGTCCAGGGTGCTGATGCTGTCGTTCATCCGTCGTCTCCTCGAATGCCGTACCCGCGACCCTTAAATAGGACGACAAAGATGGCTCGCCAATGACGCTTTGCCGGCTATCTCGTGTCGATTTGGATTAAATTTTGGCCATGCTTGCGCTCTTCCCTTCCCCTGGCGCTGCGCGTCGATCCACCTTCTTCCACAACAAGGGGAGAAGGGAAAAATTAGCCTGGCGGAGGGGCGCCTTCGTATTTCGGCAGGCCGTCATCAAGCACCAGCCAAGGCTGCTTCGAGGCCGTGAAAATATGCATTTGCGGCTTGAAAACCGTGGGATCGTCGAGCGAACCGGTGGTGATGCCGATAATGCCTGCGGAATCACGTCGGGAGAACAGCGTTGTGCCGCAGCTCGGGCAAAAGCCGCGCTTGAGATCCGGTGAAGAGCCTATAGTCGCCAGCGGCCCATCGATCGTCACGTCCTCGATGCGAAACAGCACGCGTGCGTTGAAGGCGGCGCCGATCGCCTTCTGGCAAAGCCGGCAGTGGCAGACGCGTTCGTTGATGGGAGCCGCGTCCGCGCGGTAGCGCACCGCCTTGCACAGGCATCCGCCCTCATATCTTGCCATTGTCTGGATCCACTGGTGGGAGAGAATAGGCGCGCAACGTATCGGCGGGGCCGATTGGGTCAATTGAAAAGCTTTGATGCAATGTCATCGCTTGTGCTGATGCGAGTTGGGATGAAGCCATGACGCCGAAAGCCGTCATGGAGCCACGGAATGCCGGCTGCCCGCCAACAGCCGGCAGTTTTGGCGTTCACTCCATTTCGCCGACGACCTCGTCCCAGGTCTTGACCTTGGTCTGGCCGTTTAGGAACGGCAGCGCGGCGGCCGTCAGCTCCGGGGCGAAGAAGACATCGTAGTGGGTGCGGTTGGGCAGGATCGCCAGGCGGTTCTGCGACAAGTTCTCGCGCATCCAGCCGGCGTCCTTCAGTCCGCCGCCGAGCATCTGATAGAACTTGATCTCGTGTTCGGGCTTATACATATCGCTGTCGCCATAGACCAGCATGACAGGCATCTTCAGCTTGGCGACATCGGCCGAGTAATCGCGGTTCTGACGCATGAAGCCGCCCAGCGCATCGAGGAGCTTCGGGAACTCCTCCGGATGCGGCGCCACCGCGACGTAGGATTTGTACATCGGCGTGTCCTTCATGAACTCAGCCGCGGCTGCGCTCACCTGTGCCTGCTGCGGACGCATCTCGTCATAGAAGCCGTCCGTGGCGTAGCCGGTCGATACCAGGACGAGGC
>NZ_RZRP01000220.1:0-7993 GCF_003997795.1 Mesorhizobium sp. M7A.F.Ca.US.005.03.2.1
GTGACCGGGGGCGGGGGACCCGCCACGCTGGCGCAGTCGATTATCGCCTGCCGCACGGGCGGTCACATCGCGCTGGTCGGCGTCCTGACCGGCTTTGCGGCGGAAGTGTCTATCCCAGCCCTGTTTTCCAACCAGATCCGCATCAGCGGCATTTCCATCGGCAGCCGGGCCGACCAGGAGGATATGATCCGCGCGATAGAGTCCAGCAGGCTGAAGCCCGTCATAGACCGCCACTTTCCGCTGCAGGACATCGCCACCGCCTTCGCGCATTACGAATCCCGAAAGCATTTCGGCAAGGTCTGCCTTGACGTTTGAGCGTCCTCCGCCAGCAGCACGATGAAGGGGACCGCCGGGGCCGCGCCTCGTCGTGATCCTGCCTAGGTCGCGATGTCGTTGACCGGCAGCAGGGGCTTGGGAAGGTCGCTCTCGCCGAGCCCGCTACGCAACTCGATCTCGATGTCGCGGCAAATCTGCGAGATCGGAACGTCGTTGGCATTGCCCTCGAACGGGTTGGCGCTGCTTTCGCCGACCTGGTCGAGAGACATGTAGGCCCAGCCGAGCAGCGTGCTGAACGGGATCGTCAGCCAGATCGCTATCGACCCGAGCACGCCACCCAGTTTGCCCATATCGGCAAAGACGGGAACGACCCCGAACGGCAACAGTGTGCAGAAGATCATCACGAACATCGAACTGACGATGGCGTATTGCCGGGGATAGGGATTGTTCTTGATGCGATCGCAGCGCGCCTGCTGGTCATGGAAGTCGCGGATCAGCTTGGTCAGTTCGCCATAGATCTGAGGAGGGAGCTTTGTGTCCTTGAACAGCGCATTGACCTGGACAGATTGCAGTTCGAGCAGGGCTATCGCCGGCTGGGGCGATTTCAGGACGTCCTCGGCCTGTTCGGCGAGCAGCGGACGCAATTCGTCGCCGAGCGAGCTCGCATCCTCATGGATACGGTAGCGCCGCCGGTATTCGATATTGGCGGCCCGCGCCATGGACTCCCATGGCATCGGCCGGCGCAGGGAAAAGCGCAATGCCGTCATCCAGGCGATGTGGCGATAGATGAGCTGTCTGGCCGTCGGCGCGTCGAGGAAATCCCTGCAGAAATTGGACCACAAACGGCTGCTGGCCGTAATTTGCGTAAAAGCCTGCAGCGCGTCGCTGCTGCGGGTGAACACCTGCGAATTCTTGAACCCGGCGACGAGTGACACGGTGGTGCCAAGCACCAGCACCACCGACCATGGCACCGAAAACCCGGCGATGCCTGGAAGACGGTAGGCCGCCACGGCCAGACCGCTCACCACCACCATGTAGATGACGCTGCGCCGCGACCACAGCGCGAAATCGATCAGTTTGTAGGAACGGCCTACATACATCGTATCCCCTCAACTCATCGATAGGTCTGGTTTTGCACGGCCGGAATCTGGTCGCCTCATTGTGCCTTTGCAGCCCCGAACCGCAACCCGTCCATCAACAGCTTGACCAGCCGGCGCGAGCGGTCGCGCCATTCGGGGGTGTCGGGCGCTGAATAGATGCCGCCCAGCGCGTGCAGCACGTCGGAAGCGTCGACGTCGCCGCGAATGGTGCCGTCGGCCACCGCCGCCTCGACCAGGCGTCGCAAGGCTTGCGACACCCGGCCGAACGTGTCGGAAAACAGCGTCGAATTGGTGGTGAGCACAATGCGCAGGCTGGTCGCCAGGCCGCGCTTGGTGGCGATGTAGTCGACGAAGCGCTGCATCCACTGTTCCAGCGCGACATCGGACGGATGTTTTTGGGCAAGCTCGCCGGCGGCCGCGCACAGCGCCTCCACCTCACGACGATAGACCACCTCGACCAGATGCTCGCGCGTCGGGAAATGCCGGTAGAGCGTGCCGATGCCGACGCCGGCGCGGCGCGCGATCTCCTCCAGCGAGCCATCGATGCCGCGCTCGGCAAAGACTGACACCGCCACCTCGACCAGCCGGTCGCGGTTGCGCCGCGCATCGGCGCGCAGCGGCTTTGCGTCTACGGCCTCGGCCTTCTGTTCAGCAATGGCGGACGGCTCGCTGGCCAATTTTTTCTCCACATCGTGTCAGGGGGCTTGAATCCGGCAGGGTCAGCCACCACGTAATAAACGGAGGCGCCTCCGTTTTAGTGGAGCACCTTTATCATATAATCAGGGGAACCGGTATGTCACGTCTTTCGAACACGCAAGCCGACATCTCCCCTGCCCGCCTGCCTCGCGGGAGATCCGCCATCTCCGCTTTCGCCGTCAAGACCTGACCCAACGGTTACCTTGCCCTTCTGCGGCAAGGCACCAGTTCAATCCCATCCGCGTCAAGCAACTGGAGCCAGACGCCCATGACCAGCCTTCCCATTACCCTCACCATCAATGGCCACCGACACCAACTGGAGGTCGATCCACGCGTAACCCTGCTCGACCTGCTGCGCGAGCGGCTCGATCTCACCGGCACCAAGAAGGGCTGCGACCGCGGCCAATGCGGCGCCTGCACGGTGCTGGTCGACGGCAAGCGCATCAACTCATGCCTGGCGCTGGCGGTCAGCCATGACGGCGCCCAGGTCTTGACCATCGAAGGCGTCGCCAACGGCGAGGAACTGCATCCGGTGCAGGCCGCCTTCATCGCCCATGACGGCTTCCAGTGCGGGTTCTGCACACCCGGCCAGATCATGAGCACGCTCGGCCTGATCGCCGAGGGCCAGGCCGGCGACGACCCCGAACGCATCCGCGAGGGGCTGAGCGGCAACATATGCCGCTGCGCGGCCTATGGCGGCATCGTCGAGGCCGTCCTGGAAGCCCAGCAACAGCTTGTCAAAGCCGACCGGAGGACCGCGGCATGAGAGACTTCGATTACATCAGGCCCGCCACCATTCCCGACGCCATCGCCGCGGCAGCCGAGCCGGGCTCGGCCTATCTCGCCGGCGGCACCAATCTGCTCGACCTGATGAAAGGCGGCATCACCAGTCCCGAGCGTATCGTCGACATCTCCCGGCTGCCGGAGCTCAACCGCATCGAACGGCTGGACGATGGTGGCCTGCGCATCGGCGCGCTGGTCCGTAATGCCGAGCTTGCTTACGATCCGGCGTTCGCCAAATCCTATCCGGCGGTGGCCGAGGCGCTGCTGTCGGGTGCTTCGGCGCAGCTTCGCAACGCCGCCACCGTCGGCGGCAATCTGTTGCAGCGCACGCGCTGCAGCTATTTCTACGACACAGCCAGCGCCTGCAACAGGCGCGAGCCAGGCGCCGGCTGCGATGCGCTGGGCGGCGAAAACCGCCTGCACGCCGTGCTCGGCTGGAGCGACGCCTGCATCGCCACCCACCCGTCGGATTTCTGCGTGCCGCTGGTGGCGCTCGACGCCGTGGTCGAGATCGAAGGCAAGAAGGGCCGGCGCCATGTTTCGCTGGAGGAATTTCACCGGCTTCCCGGCGAAACGCCGCAGCGGGAGAATGCGCTGGAGCCCGGCGACCTGATCGTGGCGGTGCGCCTGCCGGCGGAGGCTGCCTCCTTCTCCGCCAATGCCCGCTACCTCAAAGTCCGTGAACGCACCTCCTATGCCTTCGCCGTCGTATCGGCCGCGGCAGCGCTTGTCGTCGACGGCGGCAAGATCCGCGCCGCAAGGCTGGCGCTGGGCGGCGTCGCGGCCAAGCCGTGGCGGGCACGCTCGGCGGAAGCCGTCCTGCTTGGCGCGGACGCCAGCGAGGCGACCTTCGCCAGCGCCGCGGACGCTGCCTTGGCCGATGCCAGCCCTTCCGGCGACAATGCCTTCAAGATCGAGCTTGCCCGCCGCATCGTGACCAGGGCGCTGATCTCTGCGCTTTCGGGAACGCCCGAGCGTCTGCCGGCCCTTCCTGCCTCCCCGTTCTCGAACATTCCTGGAGCGCGCCATGACGCTTGAACTCAGCCTCAACCAGCAACCCGCCCATGCCCGGCAAGGCTCCAGCATCGGCCAGCCGCTGACCCGCCGCGACGGCTTTCTGAAAGTCACCGGAGCCGCGCGCTATGCCGCCGACAACCATCCGCCCGGCATGCTCTACGCCGTGCTCGCTGTCTCTAGCATCGCGCGCGGCCGCGTCGCTGCGCTGGATGTCGAGGCGGCCAAGGCACACAAGGGCGTGGTCGAGGTGATGACGCCCAAGAACCGGCCAGCGCTCGCCGCCGATCCGGACGCCAAGGACCATCCCTTCATGTTCCGGCTCGACCTCTTGCAGAACGACCAGGTCCGCTACCCCAATCAGAGCATCGCCGTGGTGATCGCCGAGACGCTGGAGGCGGCGACCGAGGGGGCGGCGCTGCTGTCGCCGCGCTATGAAGTGATGCCGGCGCGCGTTGGCCTCGACGGCGCCGAAAGTATCGTGCCGCGTGCTGTCGGCGTCGGCGGTCCGGCCGTGCAGTACAAGGGCGATGTCGAGGCCGGCCTCAAATCGGCAAAGACGCGGATCGAAGCCACCTACGAGACGCCGGCCCAGTACCACAACGCCATGGAGCCGCATGCGATCGTCGTCGCCTGGGAAGGCGACACACTGTCGATCGACACACCGAGCCAGGGCCTTGCCATGGCGCAGGGCCGCATCGCCGGCCTGTTCGGCATCGCGCCGGAGAACATCCACATCCGCAGCCCGTTCCTGGGTGGCGGCTTCGGCTCGAAAGGCATGATCTCCGGGCCGCAGGTGCTCGGCATCCTGGCGGCGCGTCTCGTCGGCCGTCCGGTCAAGCTGGTGCTGCGACGTGAGCAGATGTACGGGCCGGTCGGCCACCGTGCGCCGACGCGCCAGACGCTGCGCATGGGCATGGATGGCGAAGGGCGGCTGACGGCGCTCGACCATCACGCCAAGACCGCGTCGAGCACGTTCGACGATTTCTTCGAACCGGCGGCGGATGCCTCGCACACACTCTATGCCAGCCCGGCCATCGCCACCTCGCACGATGCGGTGCGGCTCGATACCGGTACGCCGCTGTTCATGCGGGCGCCCGGCGAAGCCACCGGCTCGATCGCGCTGGAGAGCGCTATCGATGAGGCAGCCTACGCCTGCGGCATGGACCCGCTGGAATTCCGGCTGCGGAACTATGCCGAGGTCGAGCCGATGACCGGCAAGCCGTTTTCCTCCAAGGCGCTGCGCGAATGCTACAGGCAAGCGGCCGAGACGTTCGGCTGGGCGAGCCGCCCCATTCAGCCTCGGCTGATGCGCGACGCCGACGGTTTCCTGACCGGCTGGGGCATGGGCACGGCGACCTTCCCGGCGATCATGTTCCAGGCCGAAGCGCGGGCGGTGCTGAGAGCCGATGGCAGCGGCGTGATGGAGACCGGCGCTCAGGACATGGGGCAAGGCGCCTGGACCGCCTTCGCCCAGATCGCCGCCGACGGACTGGGACTGGATATCGACCAGGTCGATTTCAGGGCCGGCAGCTCCGATCTGCCCAATGCAGGCATTGCCGGCGGCTCCGGCCACACGGCGACGGCCGGCATGGCGATCCACAATGCGGGCGCCGCCGTCATCGCCAGGCTCGCCGATCTCGCCACCGGCGACGAGGGCTCGCCGCTCTACGGCGCCGGCAATGAAGGCGTGCTGGCGCGCGGCGGTCGCCTCTATCGGCGCGACGATGAAAGCCGCGGTGAAAGCTACGCCGAGATCCTCACGCGCGCGGGCCTCACCGAGATCGAGGGCCACGGCAAGGGGGCTCCCGACCCGGCGTCTCAGGAGGCCTATGCCAAGCACGCGCATGGCGCCGTGTTTGCCGAGGTGAAGGTCGATCCGGATTTTGGCCAGATCCGTGTCACAAGGCTGGTCGGCGCGTTCGCCGCCGGACGGGTCATCAATCCCAGGCTGGTGCGCAGCCAGTATTATGGCGGCATGATCTGGGGCGTCTCGTTCGCGCTGCATGAGGAAGCCATCACCGACCGGCGCTCTGGCCGGATCCAGAATGCCAACCTCGCCGAATATCATGTCCCGGTGAATGCCGACGTTCCATCGATCGAGGCGTTGCTGGTCCACGAGGACGACCCTCACGTCAACGCGCTCGGCATCAAGGGCGTCGGCGAAATCGGCATCACCGGCACGGCCGGCGCCGTCGCCAATGCGGTCTGGCATGCGACCGGCGTGCGGCCGCGGCGCTTTCCGGTCCGCATCGAGGACCTGCTGGGGTGAGGAGTGGTCCACCTAGCGGATGGGAAGCCAATTGCTTGGCTTCCCGAACGACGAACGGTGAAAGCCCGGTCCGCTTCGGGCGCACCAAAAAGTCCAGTGGACCTTTCTAAGGGGCTGAACGCCCGAAGGCGGGGAGCGGCAGCGAAGGGCCGCACAGCCGGCGCCAGGTCCCCGCCGGCTGCCAAAGATGAAATCAACGACTTCGCGTCAAGCAACTGGAGCCCGACGCCCATGACCAAAACAACGATCCCAGTTCATCTCGACATCAACGGCCGTGATCACGATCTGCAACTCGAGCCGCGCGTCACGCTGCTCGATGCCTTGCGCGATCGCCTCGGCCTGACCGGAACCAAGAAGGGCTGCGACCACGGCCAGTGCGGCGCCTGCACCGTGCATATCGACGGCGAGCGCGTGCTGGCCTGCCTGACGCTGGCCGCACAAGTCGAGGGCCGCACCGTCACCACCATAGAGGGGCTTGCACGGGAGGGCGAAATGCATCCCGTGCAGGCTGCCTTCCTCGAACAGGACGCCTTCCAGTGCGGCTATTGTACGCCGGGCCAGATCATGTCGGCGGTCGCCTGCATCCGCGAAGGCCATGCCGGCTCCGACGAAGAAATCCGCGAGTATATGGCCGGCAACCTCTGCCGCTGCGGCGCCTATCCGCACATCGTCGCCGCTGTCCGCCAGGCAGCATTGGAGGCCGCATCATGAGGGATTTTTCGTATGTGCGCGCCAATTCGCTCGATGCGGCACGCCAGGCGGCCGCCCTGCCCGGCGCCATGCTCTTGGCCGGCGGCACCACGCTGATCGACCTCGCCAAATGCGGCGTCGCCGAGCCCGAGACGCTGGTCGACATCGCTCATCTCAAGGGGTTGGACAGGATCGAGGTGAACGAGCGCGGCGTCACCATCGGCGCACTGGCCAGGATGAGCCATGTCGCCGACCATGCCGACATCAAAAGCCGCTTTCCTGCGGTATCGGAAGCCCTGTGGCAGGCGGCTTCCGCGCAGATCCGCAACATGGCGACCATCGGCGGCAATCTGATGCAGCGCACGCGCTGCCCTTATTTCCGCGACCCGGCGAATTTCCCCGCCTGCAACAAGCGTCAGCCCGGCTCTGGCTGTTCGGCGATCGGCGGCGTTACCCGTGGCCATGCGGTGCTTGGCATCAGCGACGCCTGCATCGCCATGTATCCGGGCGACCTCGCCGTGGCGCTGGTCGCCTTCGATGCGATCGTGCATCTGGGCGAGCGCCACATCCCGGTCGACGACTTTTTCCTGCTGCCCGGCACCACGCCGGATCGGGAACATGCGATCGAACCGGGCGAGATGATCACCGCGATCGAGATCCCCGGCTCGGCCTCTGCCCGGCGTTCGACTTATCTCAAGATCCGCGACCGGCAATCCTATGAGTTTGCCGCCGCGAGCGCGGCGGTCGGCATTGAGTTCGAACCTGACGGCCGAACGATCCGCGATTTGCGCGTCGCGCTTGGCGGCGTCGCGACCAAGCCGTGGCGTGCGCGGGCCGTGGAAAACGCGCTGAAGGGCAAGGTGCTTGAGCCGGACACTGTGCGCGCCGCCAGCCTGCTCGCCGTCGAAGGCTCTGTCGACCATGGCGCCAACCATTACAAGGTCGAACTGGCGCCGCGCGTCGTCGCCCGCGCCATCCGCAAATTGGGAGAGACGGCATGACCGTTCACAACATCAGGCATGGGGATGCGTCCGACGGCGCTTTTGCCGAAGCCGTCGGCGGCCGGCTGTCGCGCATCGACGGCCCGGCCAAGATCACCGGTGCGGCGAAATACGCCGTCGAGCAGCAGCTCGAAGGCCTCGCCTACGCCGTCCTGGTCGAG
>NZ_RZRP01000221.1:0-7912 GCF_003997795.1 Mesorhizobium sp. M7A.F.Ca.US.005.03.2.1
GTTGGGGCGGATGAAGCCCGCCGCTTCGCAAATGGGGCGGCGGGCTTTCATAAGCTAACCCTCAGAAACGAGCCTTGCCCGGCAATTTACTTGGCGAAGGTCACGCATGTCGACCGGCTGACGCCGCCGGGATGCCTGGGTAAGCGCAATCTGTGGCGCTACCGACGTCTTTCCGTCGTGTGGTGATCTTCTGGTCGGCCGTCCCGTCTGCTTCAGGCTCTTTGCCGGCAAGCAAACCGAACTCACCGTTGGATTTTCCCGCCATCAGGTCCCCTCTGCGAGCAATGGCAACTCTTCGATCGGTCTGGGGTTCCTGGACAATCTGGGATCGGTGTCACTCCGCCCAGCTCGTGACGGCGGGAATGGCGCCCCGAAAATATCCGACATTTACCAAGGCTCGGAACAAAGATGGCGCCGGGAGATTGGAGTTCATCGTCCTCCTCAACCAAGGAACCTAAGCATGAGAACCAAACTACGCATGGCATCGCTGTCGATCGCGACCGCAATGACCGCTGTACTGCCTGCCTTGTCAGCAGAGACGGCCCAGGACTTCGTCACGAAGGCCGCGATCGGCGGGATGTTCGAAGTGCAGTCCAGCAAGGTCGCTCAAAGCAAGCTCCAGGATCCGACCCTTAAGGATTTCGCTCAGAAGATGATCTCCGACCACGGTGCTGCGAACGCCAAACTCGAGAGTATTGCCGGCGAACAAAAATTGCAGGTGCCCGCCGACCTCGACTCTGCCCACAAGAGCGACGTCGACAAGTTGCAGTCAGCCGCGGCGCCAGTCGATGCAACCTATGCCGACATGCAGAAGAGGGCGCATGCCGATGCTGTAAGCATGTTTGAAAGCTACGCCAAGGACGGCGACAATTCCGCTCTCAAGTCGTTTGCAAGCGAGACGTTGCCGACACTCAAGATGCATCAGGAGATGGTTGGCAAGGTCGCGGCTGCCGCTCCTGCCCCCGACAGTTCCGCGCCAGCCGCGTCCGATGCGGCCGCCACAAATTCTGTGGCACCGGTGCCTGGCGCCAACAGCTTCACCGAGGACCAGGCCAAGAGCGCCATCGAAAAGGCGGGCTACTCGGACGTCTCCGCCCTGACGAAGGATGACAAGGGCATCTGGCGTGGAACGGCGAGCAAGGACGGCAAAGCAGCACCCATCGCCCTCGACTTTCAAGGCAACGTCGTTGCCGGCAAGAATTGATCACCAACCAAGGACAAATCAGATGAAAACCGTAACAGGCCTCTTCGACAATTACGATCAAGCAAGCGACGCTGTGGGCGAGCTTGAAGCCACGGGCGTTCCGCACGACGATATTAGCATCGTGGCGGGTAATTCGGGCGGCCGGCTTACGGGCGAAGCGTCGGAGGCTGGCGAGGATGCGGCAGCAGGGGCTGGTGTCGGCGCCGTTGTCGGCGGGGCCGGCGGCCTGCTCACCGGCCTTGGCCTGATGGCCATACCTGGTCTCGGCCCCGTGGTTGCCGCGGGCTGGCTGGCAGCGACTGCGGTCGGCGCTGTCGGCGGTGCCGTGGTCGGTGGCGCAGCGGGCGGCATCATCGGCGCGATGACAGAGTCCGGTGTGCCGGAAAGCGACGCACATGTTTATGCCGAAGGCGTTCGGCGCGGGGGAACAATGGTTATAGCCAGGGTCGAAGACGACCTTGTCCCCGACGCGGAACAGATACTGAAGCAATATAATTCCGTCGACATAGCCCATCGGCGAACCGAATACGAAGCAGGCGGTTGGACCGGCTTCGATCCAACGGATGAAGTCTACACAGGTGATGACCTGGAAAGCGCCAGAGGTCGTCGCAACGTGTGAGATGAAATGAATGGGCGGCTAACAGCCGCCCTCGTCCTTCCTGCGCGATGTGCAACGCTGGTATCTCAGGTAGCACCAAGGTCGAATGGTCGTCGCGACGACTTGCAGTTCACCAGGGCCCTGCCGCTGAGCAACACACGACTTGTGATGCTGATCGCAGCCCGAAAGGGCCTCGTATTCTCGAAGAAAGAGTTATCGGCCTGTCGTCATTACGAAGGTGAACCGGCTTTTCCTAGGTGAGAAACGACGTCAATACTCCGCCAAGCCCCTGACAATCTCGCTGCGGTGTATAGTCCATGGCCTAAGGTTTGTTTGCTGGCTTTCCCTTTGCCCCGATAGAGCGGCCGGAACACAGTTTCTGTTGCCGCGGGCGGGACGAGAGGGGAACTGCTGGCGACACTGACCGCAGGTTGGCCAGCCCGCGTCAGGCTTGCGCGGCGACCTCATTCACGATTGTGGTGTCGTGTGGGATTTCCAAGAAGGCATCCGAATATCGGATGTCAGTTCATTGGCCAGACGATCATAAGCATCGGCACAGCAACAATGACTACGAGGAAAGACAGGGGAAGTCCCAGACGCGGATAGTCGCTGAAGCGGTAGCCACCCGGCCCCATGACAAGCGTGTTGCACTGGTGTCCGATCGGGGTGAGAAAATCACAGCCGGCGCCAATGGCGACAGCCATCAAAAACGGTTCGGGCCTGTAGCCCAGATCACTAGCAAATTCGGCGGCGATAGGCGCCATGACAAGGACGGTGGCGGCATTGTTGAGGAATGGCGTAACGGCCATGGCGGCGACAAGGATGAGCGTCAGTGCGCCGGACGCCGGAAGGAGGGTCCCCAGTCTAGCAAGCTCGCCGGCAACTACTCCCGTAGCTCCTGTACTGCGTAGTGAATCGCTCACTGGAATGAGAACGGCGAGCATGACGAGGATAGGCCCATCGAGCGATTGGTAAACATCGCGGAGCGGAATGACCTTGAAAAGCACAATCGCGACCGCGGCCGCGAAAAAAGCGACGGACACTGGCAGCAGCCCAAACGCCGTCGCCACCATGGCGAGAGCAAGGACCACTACCGGCACGATACCCTTGCGGACGCTACCAAGAAGGATAGCCCTTTCTGCCAGCGGTAAGCAGCCGAGTTCACGAAGTATCTCGGGCATCCTCGCTGCACTGCCCCGCAAGACGACAACGTCCCCGAGCCTCAGCTCGACTGCGGCCAGCCTGCGGTCGAGGCGCTCCCCACGACGGCTGACGGCCAGGAGGTTGACGTTGAAGCGATCGTAAAGGGCAAGGCGCTGGGCGGTCCAGCCGATCAAAGAGGAGCTTTCACCGATTACGGCTTCGATAGCGACCATCTCGTTGGTGGTGTCGTCACCACCGCCCCTATCCCCGGTCACGCTGAGCCTGCCCTGGGAGACAAGGCGATCCAGCGCTTCTGGGTCGCCCTCGAGCAACAGGATGTCATCCACCTTGAGGACCACGTCGGGCAGTGGCGTCATCCGCATCGTGCGATTGCGCAGGATCGACGTCACGATTGCATCGCCCCCGGCGAGCTTCATGAGGTCTGCGACGGTTTTCCCGAGCACCGTGGAGTCGGCGACAATTCGAGCCTCTGTAAGGTAATTCTTGATGTCGAGGGCTTCATTCAGTGACCCGCCATGCTTTTCGCGCACCGGCAACAACCAATAGAAAAACAGCAGGAAGATCGTTCCGGCAGCGGCTATGGCAGCTCCAACAGGTGTGAAGTCGAACATTGTGAAGGCGGTTCCGATCAGCTCCTCTCGCACTCGGGACACTACGATGTTGGGTGATGTTCCCACCTGCGTCATTAGTCCGCCGAGCAGTGACCCGAATGCCATGGGCATCAAGAATATCGAGGGTGAAATGTTAGACCGGCGCGCGAACTGGAAGGCGATCGGAATCATGATAGCGAGCGCCCCGATATTCTTTACAAAGGCAGAGAGGATCGTGACCACGATCACCAGCAGCGCCAGTTGCGACCGAACTCCCGATAATTTCGGAGCAAAGCGCTTGATCGCTGCCTCCATGATACCCGAGCGTGCTATCCCTGCGCTCACCAGCAGAGCACTGCCGACAATAATCACGATATCGTCGCTGAACCCGCTGAAGGCTTCGTCAAAAGGCACAATGCCAACCGCGACAGCAAGCAACAGTGCCACAGCCGCGACCAGATCATATCGATAGCGACCCCACACGAACGCTGCCATCATCACGAAGGTTACGGCAAATGACAAAATTTGCGGCGTAGTCATGTCTTCGAATGCCCCGGCCCGCCAGTGCGACTAATGAGAACGGCCAAACCGCCCCTTTTGTTGCTTCGCTCATTGCTGCGCCAAAGCGGTCCGGCGGCGTTTGGCCAGGAGCGGATCGGCAGCGTTTAGAAACGGATTTTACGAAGCGGTCTTCGGACTTTGACAGACATCGATGTGCCCCGACCAATCCGACGCTTCAGCCCCAAACCAGGAAGGCCCGAGCCGAGATCAAAAAGCATGCGCTTGCCTCATGTCGAGTCCACCTGGAAAATCGCCCGGACACCACGGATCGGGCGGCGTGCGGAGATCTTTTTCTCACCTGAAGTGCCACAGCAACACCCCCGATATGCAGGGAGGGTGCCTCTGGTGCCTGACCCGTGTGCGAGCAGTTTTCTTCGCTACATTCGATTCTCAGGAAGCTTGAATCACGCGGCCTCTCTTTTGTTTTCGTAGCTGACAGGAGCCCCCTCGAAAGCCAGATCACTCCCGCGAGCCCAGTTCTTCTCAGCATCGATCAGCTCATTCTCCCCAGTCAAGCCGTTCAGAAACAGCCTGAGTACGTGCGCAGCTGTCCGTTCTCCGGCCCGCGAAGCAACAGGTACGCCGCGCTGTTCGCAGACCGTCGCACAAACACGGGCAAGCATCACAATATCGCTCGGTTCCAAAAATCGACCTGGATACAACATACCGTCCTCTGTTGGAAAGCCTCGTGAGCCTTTGATTACGCGAGGTCACCGGCAGCAACAATCAACTATGATAGTCTGCACCTCGACTGGGTCAGTAAATTTGAGCGGCCCTTCAGACGATCAGCATTGCGCCCCTCCGGATCGGAAGGACGGGGCTATCAGGTGGGTTTTCCCGGCAGGTCGATCCGATTCGAATCGCGTGGGCTTGGGAAATGCGCACGGTCGCAGGTTTAAGGCAAGTTGGCCGGTGAAATGCCATGTCGGCATTTCGGGCACCTCGAATTGAAGCCTGATTTGCAGGAGCTGGAATCGCTTGATGGCGAAGATTGCGCAAATCAGATCGAGGCGCGCGCCATCGCCCGGTGAAAGGGACCTCGACGAGTTGCCGCGTAAACGTTTGGAGGCCTGACCGTCGCTCATCCCCTCTGCCAAAGCAGGGAACAAGATCCTGTTTGCAATGTTGGGCGAAATGCCAATTTCTTCCCCCGGTCATGAATTCGACGTGGCTATAGTCGGCGGCGGCCCCGCAGGACTTGCGGCAGGCATGTATCTGGCCAGATTCCTGCATTCGGTGATCGTGGTAGACGCCGGCGACGCACGAGCCAAGCTCATTCCAAAATCGCATAACTGTCCTGGCTTCCCGGACGGCGTAGGCGGGTCAGAGTTGCTCGGCCGTCTCAAAGCCCAGGCACAGAGATACGGTGCAGGCGTAGTGGACGGTCGTGTAGCGGGCGCCAAGAAGCGCGACGGGACCTTTGTGCTGACGACCACCTTCGGGACCATCCGAGCAAAGCGCGTGGTTCTTGCAACCGGGATCGTGGACAAGGCCCCGGCAATAGAAGGGCTGGAGGAGGCCGTCGCGGCCGGCACTGTCCGACTGTGTCCGGTCTGCGACGCCTATGAGGCCGTGGGCAAGCGCATTGGCGTCGTCGGCCCAGAGCATCTGGCGCTCAAGGAAGCCCTGTTTTTGAAGGAGTACAGCGGTCAGGTTACCTTGCTCGCCAACTATCCGGAGGATATTTCCGATGCCGCCCGCGGCATGGCCTCGGCAGGCGCCATCGAAATCTGGGACACCGTCGAGGATCTTGTTGCTCGAGCAACCGGGTTCGGCGTTGTCATGGCCGACGGTGCGCCAATGCGGGAATTGGATGTGGTGTACCCCGCAATGGGGTCTGATGTGCGCTCTGAACTTGCCGCCGCACTCGGTGCAGAGTGTGACGCGCAAGGATATGTTCTGGTCAGCCGACACCTCGAAACGTCGACTGCGGGTCTCTATGCCATTGGAGACGTGGCTGAGGGTCTCAATCAAATTGCCGTTGCGTTTGGCCATGCCGCCACCGCAGCAACACATATCCACAATGCACTTCAGTCTAGACCGGAAAGCTGACCGGCCACCCTAGCACAGGGCGCGCGCCATAACGCTCCAGGTCAGTGCGCTTCGAAGGACGCTTCAGATCCGCTCACCGGTGGCCGGCCTCGGGCGCGAAACGTTCAAATCAATTTTGTCCGGCAGGTCTGGCCAGGCATTTTTGATAGCGGTGGTTGTCATTCGATGGACAGGCGGGATGATGACCATCCGGACGTGTCGTTCAGGCCAGAGCGGGTTCCCGAAAATCAGAAAAACGACTGCTACCAGGACACTGACCAACCCCGCTGCAAACACGTTCGCGATGATCTCACCAGGCTGCATACACTCTCCATGAATGAGTACCCGCCACGCCAAGCGAGCCGTGGCGGGTAAACAACCAACCGACGATGAAGGGACGATGATCGACGGTCACATTCCAAATGTGGAAAAGGCTTCCTTGTTTCATAGGTCAGACCTTTGCGATTCCATGTCGGGCTTTGGTCGGGCCCAGACACGGTAGAGTGCTTGCAATGAGGTGTGTAGCAGCGCCAGCGCGAAGGCCCGTCATCAGCAACAAACCAGGTTGCCTGGATCCGCAACATATTTAGTGGGTCCGCCCCCACTTGCGGGTAGAGGCGGACCCGGGCGAGGCTTGGGGACCTCGACCGGCAGCGGGGGACGCTGCCGCTCTTCCAACCTGCCGTGGCATATCAGGTTCCGCTGATTAACAAAAAGCCGGCCACCGCGAAGTGGTGGCGGGCAGGTTCTGGAGTGTGCTGGGACCAACCAGCATAGGTCAACGAGCCGCAACAGGGTTGGTTGCGATAGCGGGCGGACGCCGGCCAACCCTCAGCGCTCGCTTCAGGCGCCCACTGCTTGCCCCCCTCGTCCCAGTGCCGGCCTATTGCCTGACGCATGCATCGCTGAGACATCGCTCGTGACGACCGTCCCCCGCGCGGGAATTGCTCGATCTTTCGATCGTCGATAGATCGAAGGAACATTTTAGACGTATCGAATGTTCAAATCCTATGGACAGCCGAACCCAACTTTCACCAGCTCAATCGAGAGCAGCACGCGCCCTGCTGAACTGGCCGCGAGTACGGCTTGCCGCAAAAGCGAGCGTTAGCGAAATGACGATCAGAGATTTTGAGAACGGTATTCGAAATCCGCGTCCCCACAAGATCGCGGCCATGCGTCAGGCGTTTGAGAACGCGGGAATTGCTTTCACCTTCGAAGGCGCTCCATCGCTAGCCCGCCCTGAAGGGCATAGCAGTCTCTCCACCACCAATAGAATGTGGCGCAGCCGGCAGAGACAAGCATAACGATAAAGGTCCTTGAGCCTCGTATTAGCAATCCACTTGACCCACAGCCCACCTAAAGGCGCGAGCCAAGAAACCGGTCAAGCCGGTGAGGCGTCGTTGCTGTATGCATCGTTTGAACATTACTTCCGATACGCTCCTGACTTCTTCATTGACCTCGTCAGGCTTGGTACCGGCATCACCGGCGGCTGGTCCGCAAGGTCGCTGGCAGCCATGGGGGGAGCCGGTTCTGGAAACGGCAGATGGCTCGCGATCCAATCGTCGAGGAACCTGCGGCCGCGAGCATCATCCGGTCAAACCAGGATCGTAGTGGAGATGGCATCGTGCATCGTGCCATAGAGGCTGTCGATGGGCTGGCGGAAGCGTCCATGCAGTCACGATGCTTTCAGCTCATCGAACCTCGGGCGCCAAAGAGTGTTCCGTTGGTTTTTGCTGAAATGGCGGGAACTTTTTTCTCCGGCGG
>NZ_RZRP01000222.1:0-7881 GCF_003997795.1 Mesorhizobium sp. M7A.F.Ca.US.005.03.2.1
GTTCAAGACCGCTTTTCCGATCCGGTTACCAGTCGATCAGGAGAAGCTGGCCCGTGGCATCGAATTGGCAGCCCAGTCGGGCTGACACGGCCGAACCGTTGCTCGCAATTGCGCCGGGTTTCACTTGCAGCGTGACATCACGTAGTCGCCGAGGCGCTTATGATATGCGCTCAAACGGTTTTTCTTTATTTGATCGGGCGGGCCGGCGTTCGGGTCGAGATTGTAGTGATCGGGAAATGTATAGTCCTCACCGGGTCCATCCGCCGGCGCAATGGTGGCGATCGTTTGCTCGACGTCGCCGGTGAAGGGAAAGGCGATGTTCACGATCAGGTCTTGGTCGAAGTATGGTTGGATGGTGATCTCCTCCCAGGTTTTGTCCCTGGGCGTCATGAACCCACGCAGCAGGTCCTTCATCGCCTCCTGATCTCCACTTCTGAAGATCGCTTGCTTGGCCGGATCCTTGATCAGGTCTCGGATGAATTCGCCAAGCGCCTCGAACTGCACATCTTTGAACTTCACCATGTCCACTTCCCCCGCTAAACCAGATTGAGCACTGTAGCGCTGCCGTTATCAGCGCTATTGAAAACCCTGACTGCCGAGCAGGCCGCCAAGCACTTCATCCGATACCTTCGCAGTATCATTGAGATCGAGCAGTCCTGCCAGCGTTTTTGGCTCTACGTCCGGAATGAGCCTGCGAGAGGTGATATCCGTATCGGCAGCCTTGAACAGTGCGGATGCGATCGTGGCGGCCACCACATAGGAGCCAACTGGGCCAAGATGGCTGCCGTCATTACCAAGAACGGACGCCTCCTGGATGATATAGTAGGAGAGAGGTGTTTGCCTCAGGAACTCCGGGTACCGTTGCAAAGCGGCCCGAAGTCGGCCGGCGTTGTAGACGTAACGTTTGGCGCAGGCGGCCGTGGGAAGCATGTCATTGCCCGTCAGGACCGGCACATCGATATTGTTGTCGCCCAGGGCGGTCTTCACCGCACCGGCCACGTCCTGCCCGGATGGCAAACCAAGGTCGTAACAGCGCCAGCAATCCATGAAGGCAACCGGCCGGACTGTGCCGTTCAATTCCGCACTCAGGCCGGCAATCGTCAGTTCTTTCGACAGGAATGGTCCTATGCGCCGGGCACTTTGAGCTTTCGACGGGGTGTCGGCTGAGGCAAACCGGTTCCAGTCGACAATCCAGTTCTCGGGTATTGGAATCTCCCCACCCGGGCGCAGGCTGGAAAAGGACAGCATTTTGCGCAGATTGGCTGGTTCTTCGACCGACCTGTCGTTCACGACATAGAACTGCCGGACCATGGCGTGGGCAAAGCGCGACGCACCGAAGGTGAATTCCAAAGGCAGCGCATTGAAAGTCTCAAGTGCCGAGACTCCGGCGCCAAGAAAATCGTCACTGGCGAAAAAATGGTCCCATATTTCCGGAGCCAGAACTTTTCTCAGATAGTCGTTGATGATCACAGTGCGGTAAACCGAGGTCAGATAGATCCTGGCACGCTTGTAAGCTTCTGCTGGGTCGGTGCCGATGCCAAGCAGTAGATCCACGATCCTGTTGTGGATGCCCATGAGTGTGCAGAGCAGTTGCGACAGGACAAGATTGTCGTCGTTTCGCGGATCCGCCACCAAGGGCCGATAAGGCGATCGTCGACCCTCGACACTGATAAACTTGCCCGAGAAGTCGATGCGCGGCAAATCACGGCCCTGCATGGTCTTACCGTCGACTGGAAGCATACTGTCTTTCATGCAAGGCAAGCCGATCGGAAAGCGGCAGGCCGACAGGTCCGCCCCATCCGCAACATCGTAGAGATGGGCGTCGACGATTGGCCCCCGCCCATAGAGCCCCGAAAGGTCAAGGCTTTGCGAGGACGCGTTCTTCAAATGATGGGTTTTGCCTGTCGGCTTGGGCAATCCGAATATTTGGCTGAAGACGATGTCATGGAACACGAATTGGCCGAAATAGGTAAAACCGGCTGGCGTAGGGCTGAGATCGCTGCCTTCAAGTCCATCGGTCGGGCCGACCATTTCCGCCGTGATGTCCAGCAAGCCTGCCTTGGTGCGGTCGATGGCGCTCTCGTCTTCGGTTGCGTCAAACAAGGCGATCGGCATGTCTGCCAGGGACGGGAAGAGCCTGATGCCTCGCAAGGTCGGCTTGTCGTTGAGGCCGTCGTCTGAATGCTGGTTTGACCGGTTCGGCACGTTAGCGGCTTCGAAGGAGGACGTTTCGCCGTGGAGCATCGAAGTAGACCTCGTTTTCCAGAAGGATGAATGCGGCCAGGCGAGTAGCTTGGCATGAATCCGAGAGTAGAAACAGACTTGCCCGTCGGTGGTTTGAATGGCGCGGCCCCAGAGCAGAACGACATTGCCGAGGCGATCATGACACTGACGGATCGAGCTTCGGGCCCGCCGAGACGGCGGTGAACAGCACACAGGACAGAATGACGCACGCACCCAGAAGCCCGTCGGGCGAAAGCCGTTCACCAAGCAGAGCGGCAGCGGAAATGGCGGCGAACACACCCTCTCCGCTGCAAATCACCGCCGCATGGGACGAAGTGGTGTAGCGCTGTGCAGAAGTCTGCAGGCAAAAGCCGACAGCGGTCGAGAACACACCAAGCATGATGAGTTCTGGCCATGCTGCCATAATTGCCTGAAATGTCATTGTGCCCTGCAGGGCGAAAGGTAGCGTGGCAACGGCCGTCCCGATGAACTGTGCGGCCGCCGTCGCGAAGGGATGGCCATGTGCCTGCACATGCCGCCCGAGTTCGACCGTCCACACTGCAAAACAGATTGCAGTCAGGACGGCGAAAGCGTCGCCGGCGGTTGCCGAACCATTGAAGCCGCCCGCCAGGAGAGCCGATCCCACGACCGTCAGAATTGCGACGAATAGGATCAGTGCACTTGGACGCTCCCTCATGATCAGCCACGCGGCGATCGGCGTGATAACAGTGGAAGCGCTGATAAGGAGGCTCGAGTTCGTCACCGTCGTGCTGACATAGGACAATTGCTGGACCACACAGCCGAGGGCAAAAAGTAGAACCACTCTCGCCACACTTGGAAACCAGCCGGTGTTGGTTTCGGGGTCGCGCTCCCGCACCGCGAATGGCAACGTCACCAGTCCGGCGATCACGCTGGTCAGGAAAACAACCGCCATGGGATCGAGGTGGGCCAGTATGGTCTTGTGGGACACATTGCCCACTCCCCAAATGAGCGCAGCAAGCATTAGCAAGGAATTTGCCTTGAATCTGGACATGATTGATCGCATCACCACAGCGGGCAATGGCTCCAACGGTTTGTGATCGGGTTTGAAAGCGATGATCGGGGCCGACGGACCCCGTCATTGTCGAGGTGGCTGGTGTTGCGCGGAAGAACGCGTCTTTTGGTTCGCGATCTATCCGGGGCCAGCACTCGATATATGTGATCTGCGCAAGACGGGGATGGTGGGCAGCAGGACGGGCTTTGGCGGTTCGTTCTGCTCGAAACTGACGCTGCGCTGAAGAAGCGGAAGGATGGCCTCCGGGGTTGCCGAAACCATTTGCGTGCATCGGGTTGACGAGTTCATGAAGCCAGCCTCAGACATGCTCTCGAAGACGCCGAGAAGTGGTGACCAGAAGCCTTTGAAATTCGCCAGGACCAGCGGCTTGCAGTGCCTTTCCAGCTTGCGAAGCGTCATGACCTCGGTCAGTTCCTCAACGGTTCCGATGCCGCCAGGCAAGGCTACAAATGCATCCGCGTAGTCAAACATGAGCTGTTTGCGGATACTCATGTCGGGAACTGAAATCGTCTGGCATCCCGATAATAGCATTCTCATCCGCTCGATCAGGAACTGCGGGGTGATCGCGATCACGGTTCCACCCCCTTCTGCTGCGGCAATAGCCACCTGGCCCATCAGGCCATCACAGCCACCGCCATAGACCAGGCGAATACCTGCTGCGGCTATCGTCTCGCCAAGGATGGTGGCGCAACGGGCGTGGTCGGGATCGTTGCCAAGCATGGCGCCGCCGAAAACGCAGATCGTGCCGATGCGTCGCTGCAAGGGATAGGAGCGGCCGATCTGTTCTGCGGAATTGTCGGATGATGATCCAAACATGGTGTCTCTCCAAATGAGGTTGGAATAGCGAAGCTTGATCAGCCGGCGGAATGATCGCGGGCTGCGCGAGGTTGGCTCGATCGGAACAGAAGCAGGTCAGCCCAGGACCAGAGCAGGTAACAAACGAGAAGGCTGGCGGGCGTAGACCAATGCTGTGGCTGTTCGACTTCGAATTTGAACAGCGATGCACAGAGTTCTGTCCCGGCGGCGATGAGGGCCGGCAGCCGGCTGAGAAGGACCATGACGCGAAACGGGTCGGGGCCGTATTCCGACAAGTTGAGGATCCGGACACCGGGTCGGTGGCAAGCACTGCCGAATTTTCCAACGGAATGAAGCAGGCCCGATGTCAACGCCAGCAACGGATGGCCAAGTTCAAACAGGGCCAGGCCAAGGCAAACGGCACCAACGCCGGACAGGAAATCACCCAGGCGGTTGAGATTTTCCCTAGGCTTGAGACGCCCGTTCCAGGCGCGATGGTAGATCTCGCCGCTGGCGAAGAAGATCGCCGTCGCCGAGGTCATTGCGATCGCAGCGAAATTGCCGGTCAAATAATGGCTGATGGCGGCCGGCGCGCCTGTCCAGAGGAGTTGGTTCAGATCGCCGGATACGAGAATCTGCGCCGTAATCCCCTGACAAAGACCAATGAGGTTGCCGACATTGTAGGCTCCCCCAGGGCCAGACATCCGTGCCGTTAACGCGCTGCGCCAAGCAAGGAGGCGCGGAGACCGGACCGTGAAGGATGAGGCTGTTTCGCGAGCTGAAATCTCGACTGGGGCTACACGCAGCGGCTTATTGATGTTGAGCGTCATGTCGGGTTCCTCCCTTATGACGCATGCTTTGCAGTGCTCCGCGTGATCTCAACGTGAATTGCGCTGGAATGGGTCCGTCCAGGCTAACAGGCAGATCGCATTGGCGGTCCCTGCAAGGTGACGGTTGATCTACTTCTCTCAATTGCCTCGGCCAGCCTTATCCCGCGGCGAGCTTCTGTGTCGGCGGGGCCTTGCAGCCCTGGCCGACGACATTGTCTAAGCGGGTCGCCTGCCGAGCCTCCATTGACAGCCATCCGGATGCACGGACCGCGAAGACCGGAAATCATCTCTCGACGATCATGCGAAGACACCGGGGAACGATGATCGTTATTTCACGCTGAATTACGCTGAGTTGCCCAACATCACAGCCGCAACGCCAGACTGACATCCGCAAAAGGCTGAGCGGTCGAACCTGAACCTCAACTGAATCCAAGGATGGAATTCGATCATGCTACGCAGCTTGACGAAAACATTCACCGCCATCTCGACAATCGCGGTTCTCATGGCACCTCTGATGACTCCCAATGCGGCCTACGCGAACAGCACCACCGTTCCGCGCAAATGCATAAACGGCGTGGCAAGGTGCGCATCTCGCTATCCAGCAAGCTTTCGAGACCACCCATTTCAATTCAGCGGGACAGTGCAACGCACCTTACTCCCGAGGTTGGCGCAACGCTCTCCGGGTCGGCATCCATCTCAAGCTCCTTCGAACGCCCGGCTTGTCTGAGGGTCTTCACAAAATGTTACGTAAGGGAACGTTCGCGCCTGACTCTTCTTAGGCAATCGAGGCGGTTGTCGCCTCGTGCATTGTGAAGGAGAAGAAGAATGCCCAATCAAGGTGGTAGCCACGAACAGCATGTGAAGGCAGGCCAGCAGAGCCACAAGAATGCCGACAATAAAAACCGTCAGCAACAGCAGGCCGCTGGTGGTGGTCAACGGCAGCAGGGCGATGGATCCGGCATGCGTGGTGGAACCCACGAACAGCACGTGAAAGCTGGCGAACAAAGTCACAAAAACCGCTGATCGCGGGTGATTTCAGCAGACCCACCCCGAAGTATCGGGGTGGGTCTGATTGCATCTGAAAGAGGTGCTATCGACGACGCTGCGGTTGGAGTCGCGAAAGTCGCCCCGGCGACTTTGCCGGGGCGACTTCAGTCAGGACGCCCAGTCAGGCAGCTTGCTCCAGGGCGCGCTCATTGACACCGCCTTCGCCCAGCCCGGAAAGCGCTTCGTCCGTCGCGACCTCCTCTTTCAATGTCTCGTTGAGGAGCTTGACGACGTCGCTCTTGCCAAGCTGTTCAGCCCACGCGACCAACGTGCCGTAGCGCGCGATTTCATAATGTTCGACGGCCTGTGCCGCGCCGACCAGCCCAGCATCCAGGGCTGGGTCGCCCTTGTATTCGTCGAGAATTTCCGACCCTTCCTCAAGAATGCCGTCGATCGCCGGACAGGTTTTGCCGCGAGCCGGTTTGTCCATAAGTTCGAACACTTGCTCGAGCCGATCAACCTGGCCTTCGGTTTCCATGCGATGTTTCTCGAAGGCCGCAGCCACCTCCTCGGATTCGGCGCCCTTTGCCATCTTCGGCAAGGCCTTGAGTATCTTCTTTTCAGCGTAGTAGATGTCCTTCAGCCCATCGAGGAACAAAGCCTCCAGTCCCTTGGTCGTCGCTCTTTTTGCAGTCGCCATGATTTGTCTCCCTTGGATCGTCGTGAAAGCTCACCGGCGGTGTAGCCATGGACTAACTTTCCATGGAAGCAGTTGTTCCCTGGGGGCGACGTGGAAGGGCAGCGCGTCGAACACCGCTTTTATCGAGGGCCGATCGACATCAAAAGGCGATGGACGATGACGGTGTGAGAACCGCCGGCAGGGGGGACGGAAAGCACCGGGGTTCGTCGCGCCGTATGGAGTAGATGGTGAAAAGAGATACTTCCGAGGGGTTCATATACGAAATCATATTTACATATAAAACAAATCATGATGATCTTGCTGTCGTGCAACGGCGGCTAAGGTGGTCGGTTCCGGCGTCCGTCGCCGAGCCTGAATGCCAGCAGATGATCGTGCACAATGAAATCAAAGATGATGTCGCGGTCGAGTGAGCCGTGCATTGGTCGGATGTAGGGAGTGCGGCATGCCCTTTGATGTCATCGTTGTCGGAGCCGGCGCAGCCGGGGCTGTCCTTGCCGCCCGGCTCACCGAAGATGCGGGCACGAACGTGCTTTTGCTGGAAGCGGGGCCGGACTTCCGGAGCGGCGAGCAACCTGCCGAGATGGCGAGTCCAAATCCCTTCAACCTGCTGCTTCCCGATCATTTTCAGCAACAGTATATGTACCCCGACCTGATGGCTCGCCGCACCAAGCGGCAGGAACACCGGGTCTACTGGCGCGGCAAGGGGCTTGGCGGTTCGACGGCCGTCAATGGGCAGATTGCCATTCGCGGCGTGCTCCATGCCTTCGACCGCTGGGAGGAAATCGGATGCAAGGGCTGGTCGGGAGCCGACGTGCTGCCCTTCTTCTGCCGGCTGGAGGATGACCCGATCGCGGCTAATTTTCACGGCAGCGATGGCCCGATTCCGATCTACCGCGCGCCTGTCGAAAGCTGGGGAAGCGTCGACAAGGCCATGCGCCAAAGCGCGATGGCCCTCGGCCATCCCTGGCATGACGATCTCAATGCTCCGGATGCCGAAGGGGCTTGCACCTATCCCATCAACAGTCGAGCCGGCAAGCGCGTGTCGGTCAATGACGGCTATCTGGAAGCTGCCCGCGACCGGCCGAACCTCACCATCATCGGGCAGGCGACGGTGGACAAGGTGCTTTTCGATGGCAAGAAAGCGATCGGCGTTTTGGCCATCGTGGCCGGTCAGGTTCGCAAATTCGAGGCGCCGCTGGTCATCGTCTCGGCCGGCGCCATCCACTCTCCAGTCATCCTGCAGCGCTCGGGCATCGGTCCGGCGGCTCTCTTGAATCGAAAGGACATCGAGG
>NZ_RZRP01000223.1:0-7880 GCF_003997795.1 Mesorhizobium sp. M7A.F.Ca.US.005.03.2.1
GAAAAGTTGGCGGCGCAACGGCAGAGCATCTGCTGGCGCACGGCAAGGAGGTACGCGCACTCATCCGCAACCGCGACAAGGCGGCCAATTGGGCGAACCAGGGCGTGGAACTGGTAGACGGCGACTGGAATGATTCGGCAGCCATCGAGCGAGCCCTCAAAGGCGTCGAAGGCGCGTTCGTCATGTTGCCCCCTGTCTGGGCGCCGTCGCCCGATTACAAAGAAGCGAGGAGCGTGATTGCTAGCTATGTCGAGGCTCTGACCAAGGCAGCGCCGCCGCGAGTGGTCGCGCTTTCGTCGATGGGTGCGAACAGAACAAGCGGGCACGGGGTGATCGCGGCCTTGTCGCTTCTGGAGCAAGGGTTTCGCGGCCTGACATCGCCAACCGCATTTGTGCGCGCGGGGGGATTCTTCGAAAATTTCCTCTACGGCTTGCAGGTCGCGCAGGGCGGAATGCTACCGGTCTACTACAATCCGACAAACCGGAAATCGACCATGGTTGCGACGAACGACATCGGCGCAGAGGTCGCAACCCTTTTGACCGGGTCGACGTGGTCAGGGCAGCGCATCGTCGAGATCGGTTCGATGGTCACCGCGGATGAAGTCGCGGAGCAGTTGGGTGAAGTCCTGAATCTCGCCGTGAAAGCCTTTGCAATTCCGCGTGCGGGGTGGGCGGAAGCGTTCGAGCAATTCGGCATCCCGAAGGGTCACTCCGGACCTGCCGAAGAAATGTTCGAGGCCGTGAATGCGGGATGGATGGACCTCGGTGTGGTGGGTACGGAGCACGTAGCGGGTACGACGTCCGCACGCGCTGTATTCGAGGCCGCGTCTAATGTGAACGGATAGGCCAAAACTGCATGAGGTTCTCCGTGATTTCGAGCTTCGCAACCCGAGATTTGGAGAACCTCTCCTTCAATGCAGGAATCTCTATCTGAACGCGATCGGCTTGAAGTCGGTGGTTTAGATCTGCGACGTCAGCTCGACCGGGAAATCGTCATTGTCGGCATCGCGCATGGCGGCGAGGCTGCGATTATCCAGCACTTCGGCGATTGCCTGCCGCACCTCCAGCATCATGTGGCGGACCTGGCAGGTCGCCTCGTCGCAATCCTCGCAGCGTTGATACTGCGTGCGGCTGGCGCAAGGGATTGGCGCCAGCGGCCCGTCAAGCACGCGCACGACATGGCCGATCTTGATTTCGGAGGCCGGCCGGGCAAGGCGGTAGCCGCCTTCCTTGCCTTTGCGGCTCTGGACGAAGCCGGCATTGCGCAACTCGCCCAGAATGGCATCGAGGAATTTCTTCGGGATGTTGTTGGCCACAGCGATGTCATTGACGAAGGCCAATTGGCCGGCCGGCAGGCCAGACAGATGCACGAGGGCCTTGAGGCCGTATTTGCCTTTTTTTGTCAGCATGCCCAGATCAACCCATAAAAGCCCCAACCACTCGCATCTGGCGACTGTTTGTGTGCAAATAATGACGTCTTCGCCGCGCGGTGATGTTTCGCGAAACAGCCACCCAATTGCACGTTAGGCATAAACGCGTTGATTCTTTGTAACGTTTTGCACTGAGAACGCGGATATTCCGCTGATAACCAGGTTATCGGCGTTCAAAAACGAAAAAAGCCGGCAGCGCGCCGGCTTTTTCGTCTGCTGTGCAGGTATCGCTGCCTCAGCGGCTGCCGTAGGTCTGGTCGAGCAGGCCGCCGGCGGCGAAATGCTCTTTCTGCACCTTGTCCCAGCCGCCGAAAACGTCTTCCACCGTCAGCAGCCGGACATCGGGGAAATCGGCCTTGTATTTCGCCGCCACAGCGGCGTCGCGGGCTCTGAGGCCGTTGCGGGCGGCGATGTCCTGGCCCTCCGGTGTGTAGAGGAAGTCGAGATAGGTCTTGGCCAGATCGCGCGTGCCGTGATCGTCGGCAACCTTGTCGACGATGGCGACCGGGAATTCGGCCAGCAGGCTGACCGAAGGCGTAACCTGCTCGAACTTGTCGTCGCCATACTCCTTGCGGATGCCGCGCGTCTCCGACTCGAAGGTGATCAGCACATCACCGATCTCGCGCTGCACGAAGGTGGTGGTCGCGGCGCGGCCGCCGGTGTCGAAGATCGGCACGTTGTTGAACAGCTTGGTGATGAACTCTTTCACCTTGGC
This sequence comes from Mesorhizobium sp. M7A.F.Ca.US.005.03.2.1, assembly GCF_003997795.1. Classification (NCBI taxonomy): domain Bacteria; kingdom Pseudomonadati; phylum Pseudomonadota; class Alphaproteobacteria; order Hyphomicrobiales; family Phyllobacteriaceae; genus Mesorhizobium; species Mesorhizobium sp. M7A.F.Ca.US.005.03.2.1. The sequence goes on from NZ_RZRP01000223.1 coordinate 2,146, forward strand.
GTCATCGCCCTTGAAGGCTTCCTTGGCGTAGGCGGTGGCCGCCAGATAGGTGTAGCGCGCATTGCCGGATGTTTTCGGGTTTGGGAAGATCACCTGCACGTCGTCGCGCACGAGATCGTTCCAGTCCTTGATGTGCTTGGGGTTGCCCGCGCGGACAAGGAACGAAGGCAGAGAATAGAAGGGCGAGGCATTGTCAGGGAAATCCTTCTGCCAGTCGGCCGAGACGAGGCCCTTCTTGACCAGGAAGTCGATGTCGATGACCTGGTTGAAGGTAACAACGTCGGCGCCAAGACCCTCGGCGATGGCGCGTGCCTGCGCCGAAGTGCCGGCATGCGACTGGTCCACGGTGACGCCCGGATGCTGGGCGATGAAAGCCTTGTTGACCTGCACGAACAGTTCGCGGCCGACATCATAGGATGCGTTGAGCAGTTTGTCGGCCGACCAGGCTTGGGAGGATGCAAGGAACAGGCCGGCGACGGTGGCAAGCCCGAGGAAAAATCGTTTCATGAAAACAGGCTCCGATGCAATGCGTTGATGGTCGGACCATAGCCGTGACGTATCATGCGCGACGAGGCATGCGCTGTCGGTTCGCGGCCTCGTCGTGGGAAAATATATCGCCTAAGTTGGCACCTGTTGGAATTCTGTTCCAGGAGATGGCTATCTTCGTCGGAGTTTTTCTGCGCCTTGTTTGCGGTGCTGCATGGCATATACAAAAGGCATATACAAAGAGCTGCCGCCATGCCCCAGAACCGTCATTCAACAACGCCGCCCAAGGAGGCGAAGCTGTTTCGCAACAACCGCAGCCCAACACGGGAGAGTTCACCCGGATCAGGAATCTGAAGGTCGAAAACTGGTTGGCGTAGCGCTTGAGCCGAGAATCAAGCCGCCGGAAAAAGCTTCCAGCGGCCGGGGCGGAACGCCACCCGGCTTTTTTGCGCCGCGGGATGATCGACCGGCAATTCGATTTCGACCCGCTGACGCTCACCACCGATCTCGAGCTCGACCCGGCGCGTGCCGGCGACGCGGCGGCTGGCGGCGACCGTGCCGGCGATGCAGCCGCTGCAGCCGTCCAGCAATTCGACATCGTGCGGGCGGAAGTAGAGCGTCGCATCGCCCGAGGGCTCGTTGGGCGCGGCAAGCCCGATCGGACGGTCGGCGAGCCAGATCTCGCCATTCTCGACTTTGACGGGAAGCGAGCTCGATTCACCGATGAAGCCGTAGACGAAGGGCGAGTTCGGCGTGTCGTAGATGTCGTCGGCGGTGCCGACCTGCTCGATGCGACCCTGGCTCATCACCACGACGCGGTCGGCAAGCTCCAGCGCCTCTTCCTGGTCGTGGGTGACGAAGACGGTGGTGTGGCCGGTGGCGTCATGGATTTCGCGCAGCCAGCGGCGCAATTCCCGGCGCACCTGCGCGTCAAGCGCGCCGAACGGTTCGTCGAGCAGCAGCACCTTGGGTTCGATGGCCATAGCCCGCGCCAGCGCCACGCGCTGCCGCTGGCCGCCGGAAAGCTGCGCCGGATAGCGCTTTTCCAGCCCCGACAGCTGGACAAGGTCCAGAAGCTCGGAGGCGCGGCGGCGAATCTCCTGCGCCGGGGGGCGCGACGGCCCGTGCCGGACCTTCAGGCCGAAGCCGATATTGTCGGCCACCGTCATGTGCCGGAACAGCGCATAGTGCTGGAAGACAAAGCCGACATTGCGATCCTGGATCGACTTGTGCGAGGCGTCCTCGTCGCCGAAGAAGATGTTTCCGCGCGTCGGCCGCTCCAGTCCGGCGATCAGCCTGAGCAGCGTCGTCTTGCCGGAGCCGGACGGCCCCAGCAACGCGATCAGTTCGCCCGACTTGATATCGAGCGACACGTCGTGGAGGGCCGGAAACCGGTCAAACTCCTTGCGCACGTTGGCAACGCGAACTTCCATGCAAATCCCTCTGTCAGTGTCCGCGCGTCGCGGCGATCTCGGCGCCGTAGCGCATCTCGAGAAGTGTTTTCAAGACCAGCGTGACGAGCGCCAGGCCCGCAAGCAATGAAGCGACGGCGAAGGCGCCGACGGCGTTGTACTCGTTATAGAGGATTTCGACATGCAGCGGCATGGTGTTGGTCAGGCCGCGTATATGGCCCGACACCACCGAGACCGCGCCGAACTCGCCCATGGCGCGCGCATTGCACAGGAGCACGCCGTAGAGCAGCCCCCATTTGACGTTGGGCAAGGTCACGTACCAGAAGGTCTGCCAGCCATTGGCGCCAAGCGAAAGCGCTGCCTCCTCGTCGCCATTGCCTTGCTCCTGCATCAGCGGGATCAACTCGCGGGCGACGAAGGGGAAGGTGACGAAGATTGTGGCCAGCACGATGCCCGGCACGGCAAACAGGATGACGATGCCATGCGCTTTCAGCCAGGTGCCGAGCAGCCCCTGGGCGCCGAACAGAAGCACATAGACGAGGCCCGATATGACCGGGGAGACCGAGAAGGGAAGGTCGATCAGCGTGGTCAGGAAGGCCTTGCCCTTGAACTCGAACTTGGCGATCGCCCAGGCGGCGGAGATGCCGAACACAATGTTGAGCGGTACCGAGATCGCGGCGACCAGCAGCGTCAGCCGGATCGCCGAGCGTGTGTCGGGATTGCCGAGCGCTTCGGTGTAGGCACCGATGCCCTTGGCGAAGGCTTCGTTGAAGACGATGATCAGCGGCAAGAGCAGGAAAATGCCGAGGAAGGCAAAGGCGACGGCCATCAGGGCCAGACGCGCCGGGCGGCTTTCCGTGACCGCCGCCGACTGGCTTTCATGGTGCGGTTCGTAGGATTTGATCTCCGGATCAGCCATAGCGCTTGCGGCTCCACGACTGTGCGAGATTGACGACCAAAAGCATGATGAATGACAGGGCGAGCATGATCGCCGCAATCGCGGTTGCCGCCGGGTAATTGTATTCCTCCAGCCGGATGACGATCAGCAGCGGCGCGATCTCTGATTTGTAGGGCAAGTTGCCGGCTATGAAGATGACCGAGCCGTATTCGCCGACGCCGCGCGCGAAGGCGAGCGCGAAGCCGGTGACGATGGCCGGCGCCAGGCCCGGAAACAGGATGCGGGTGATGATCTGGAAACGATTGGCGCCAAGGGTGGCCGCGGCTTCCTCCACTTCCTTGTCGATCTCCTCCATGATCGGCTGCACGGTGCGCACGACGAAGGGCAGGCCGATGAAGATCAGCGCGATGACGATACCCAGCGGGGTATAGGCGACCTTGATGCCGAGCGGCATCAGCAATTTGCCGATCCAGCCGTTCGGCGCGTAGAGCGTGGTCAGCGCGATGCCGGCCACAGCCGTCGGCAAGGCGAAGGGCAGATCGACCATGGCATCGACGATGCGGCGGCCGGGGAAGCGGTAACGCACCAGCACCCATGCGACCAGCGTGCCGAAGACGACGTTGACAGCAGCCGCGACGAAGGCAGTGCCGAAGCTGATTCTCAGCGCATTGATGGTGCGGCGATCGGTGGCGATCGCCCAGAATTCAGGCCAGCCAAGGGCGGCCGAGCGCCAGAGCAGCCCGGATAGCGGGATGAGGATGATGAGGGTGAGGTAGGCAAGCGAGAAGCCGAGCGTCAATCCGAAACCCGGAATGACGCTCGGCTGCCTGAATCGCCACCCCGCTTGGGCGGGTGCTGTGGTCATGTCGTCCTGAATATCGACTGCTTACTGGGGCTTGTAGATCTGGTCGAATATACCACCATCGCCGAAATGATAAGGCTGTGCTTTTTTCCAGCCACCAAACTGTGGATCGTCGATGGTTACAAGTTTGATCGGCGGCAGCTTGGCGAGGTCCTCGGCCGGCACCAGATCGGGCTTGGCAGGACGATAATGGTTCTTGGCGATGATCGTCTGCGCTTCTTTGGAATAGAGCCAGCTCAGATAGGCTTCGGCGATCTTGCGCGTGCCCTTGGCATCGACATTGGCGTCGACCACTGCCACCGGCGGTTCTGCCAGGATGGAGGTCGGCGGGTAGACGATGTCGAAATTGTCGGCACCGAACTCGTCGAGCGCCAGATAGGCCTCGTTTTCCCAGGCGATAAGCACATCGCCGAGACCCTTTTGCGCGAAGGTCACGGTCGAGCCGCGCGCGCCGGTGTCGAGCACCGGGGCATTGGCGTAGAGCTTGCCGACGAACTCCTTGGTCTTGGTCTCGTCGCCGCCGTCATTGGCGTTGGCGTAGGCCCATGCGGCGAGATAGTTCCAGCGCGCGCCGCCGGACGTCTTGGGATTGGGCGTGATCACCTGGACACCGTCCTTGACGAGGTCGCTCCAGTCGTGAATGCCCTTGGGATTGCCCTTGCGCACGAGGAAGATGATGGTCGAGGTGTAGGGCGCCGAATTGTTTTCGAATTTGGTGCGCCAGTCCGGATTGATCTTCTTCGACTTCGAGACGATGGCATTGATGTCGCCTTCGAGTGCCAGCGTCACCACATCGGCGTCGAGGCCGTCGATCACGGCGCGGGCCTGGGCGCCCGATCCGCCATGCGACTGCTGGACGGTGACCGTCTCTCCGGTCTCGGCCTTCCAATGGGCGACGAAAGCTTCGTCATAGGCCTTGTAGAGCTCGCGTGTCGGATCGTAGGAGACGTTGAGAATGGTGGTATCGGCAAACGCGAAACCGAGCGTGCCGAACTGGACAGATGTGGCGACCAGTGCGCCGAGCAGTTTCCTGAAATGAGGTTTGGTCATTTCTGCCTCCGTTGAACCCGCGCCAAATCTACCGAATTGGTAGAAATTAGATGCATTCAATGTTGCCTTTTTTGCCCCTCTTGAGAAAATGTTCGGCGCCATTTCGTCCTTTGGAGAAATATTTTCCTCTTGCGGCCAAAGGAAGAATCCATGGCCCTGCCACTCAGCCTATCTAGCAATGGGTAGTGCCGAGGCAAGGTGTGGAATTTGATCCGGTGCCTCAATCGGCGGTGATGGGAAAGTCGAAACGCTGTTTGGCGAACGGTTCGCTTTTCAGCGTGAAGTGCCACCATTCCCTTGCATAGTTCTTGAAGCGGCCCGCGCGCATGGCTTCGACAAGCATCTTGCGATTTGCCGCCGCTTCACTGGCAGGGCCGCGATATGCGGTTTCGCTCATTGAATCAAAGCAGTCGAAACCGGTACCGAAATCGAGCGTGTCGGCATCCCCGGTGCCGCAGGCCGGGTTCGGGCTGGACCTGCGGTCCATCCGGGCGACGGCGACGTCGACGGTCGAGCCACGTGAATGAGTCGACAACTCTCCGACATAGCCCTTGGCGATCAGGTCGCTGCGCCTGACCTCCGGATACCATTGCGGATCGGGCGGCCCGCCCTGTTTTGTCCATTCGCCCATGTCGGCGACGGCGCGGGCAGGGCGGTAGCAATCGAACACCACCAGGGTCAGGTGTTTGGCCGCGATCGCTTTCTGGACAGCGGAGAGTGCCTTCGCCGCATCCTCGGTGAGGATGCAGACCGGGGCGCCATAGCCGTTCACCTTGCGGTGCAGAAAATTATCCGATCCGGCGTAGCGGATGTCCTGGCGGATCGAGGGGTCGACATCGGCGAGCCGGACAAAGCCGGCGGGGAGTGGGTCAGCGAGAGCAGGGAGGGTGATTGCCGTGACAAGGATTGTTGCTGCCAGTGCTGAGGCTGCCGACAGGAAAGGATCGCGCGAGGCACCCCCCTCTGCCTTGCCAGGTATCTCCCCCGCAAGGGGGGAGATTGGCAGCTTTGGCGTCCTGCTCCACCA
>NZ_RZRP01000224.1:0-7873 GCF_003997795.1 Mesorhizobium sp. M7A.F.Ca.US.005.03.2.1
GCTCGGCGTTGCGCGGACCACGCTTTGATCGGGGGCGCTGCGCTGGAGCAAGCGCAACCTCTTTTCAAGTTCCACGGCCCGTTCCTGCGCGGCGGCGGCGCAATCGCCGAGAACGCCGCGCTGATGCTCGACCGTGGACAGCCGCGCCTGCAGGTCCTGCTGTACAAGCATCTGCGCAGATAGTTTGCCGGTCAGTCGTTCGTTGTGGAGCTGATAGTCCGCGACCTTGGAACGAAGCAGCATGGCGGCCTGTTGCAAGCTGGCGAGCCGCGATGCAACGTCCTCACGCGCCTGCTCGGCGGCTTGCCTGGCCATGGTCTCGTCGCGGAGTTGCCCCGACACGCGCGCCAGGTTCCGTCCCAGGCGCTCGACCTCGACATTCGCTTCGAGGAACCGTGTTGCGCGCTGGCCGGCATGCCTATCCGCCTGCGCAATGGTCTGCCGTGCCCTGTTGAGTTGGACCTCCAGGTCGGCGATGGTCTTGCTTGCGATCGATAGCTCGCGCGATTTTCGCCCAAGCTCTTTCGAGGTGCGATCCTGCAAGCGTTGCAGCTTCGCCACCTCTTCCTGCAAGTCCCATTTGTCCGTATCGGGAGCGTCGGCATCGTGCGTTTGCGCATCGAACCTGGCCACATAGTCCTCAACCAACGACCACGCCAAGTCGTCATCGTTGGACAAGAGCGAGGAGCCGCGCATGGCGTGGGCCTGACTCGAGCCCGTCCGGGCCGAAGTCGAGCCGAGGGAGGCGGCCAGCGTGTCTGACTGGGCCAATCCGGTCACGGGCTCCTCTTCGAAGAGAGGCAAAGCTTGATGCGTGGCGGCTCGGATGCTTCGAATCAGTTCTTCGAAGTCTTCGTCGGCCCTTCGGACAACGGCGCTGTCGTTCGCACTGATGTGCCGGGCGCCGTTGGCCTCATGATTCAGCGACATTTTTCTCTCATCGCGGACTGAATCACTAGACTATCGTGCATCAAGCACAAGAATGCGAGTAGATCTTGCCGGGTTTCACCGGAAAATTGCTGCAAGAAATCTCGTTTTTTTGAAGCGGAAGTCGATCTTAGCGCTTGCCTCTTGGGCAATCGAAGTAAAGTCCCGGCCACCTCTGTGTCAAATATTGCAGCGAAAATGTGCCATCCTTCCAGAACCGCACCCTTGCCTTTTCTCAGCGCCGCCCCAACAAGCTCTTCATGCGGTTGCGCAGCAGGCGGGCCATGTTGCGGGTTTCGCGGTAGAGGTGCAGTTGCGAGGCGGCCTGGCGGGTGAGGCGGTCGGCGTCCGGCGTCAGGCCGATCACCAGCGTGCCCATCGGCTTGCGCTCGGCCCATAGCCGGCTCATCACCGGATGGTCGGGCACGGCGCAGGAATCGGTCATCATGATGTTGGGATCGTCGAGATGCTGCCTGGTCACCTCGATCATCAGCAAGGTGCCCGGCGAATAGCTGGCCAGCGTCTCGTCATAGGCGGTCTTCCAGGTGTAGGCGATGCCGGCTTCGACGAAGACGATCAGGCAGGCAATGGTGCGGCCGTCGAGCGTCAGCGAATGGATGCGGCACATGTCCTGCTCGGCCAGCCGGTGCACGGCCTCGCGGGCGAAGGCGGCGCGGAAACGGTCGATCGCCATGGCGGTGCGTTCCCGGCCCTTCCAGCCGGCCGCCTCCAGCGTCAGGAAGTTCTCGATGGCGTGGCGGATGTCTTCGGGGCCGCGCGCCACGACATGCTCCAGCCTGCCGAGGTCGCCGAGGCGCCGCTTCAGCCGCCGGAACTCGCGATAATGGTGCGAACGCAGCGAGGCCTTCAGATAGTCATCGCCGTCGCGCTCGCTTTCCAGCGCCGGGCGCAGGGTCTGGCCGGTGGTGACCAGCATCAGGCCGCGCGTCTCGGCCACGGTGGCAAACAGGCTCGCCACCGGGCCATCGAGCCGGACATCGGGCAGGACGAACACTTTCGGCAGCTTGAGATGCGGGCGCGACAGCATCGAGAAGAAATCCTCGACGACGCCCACCGGGTCGTCGCGGTCGACCAGCGGCGTGCCGAGCGGACCGAACGGGCTCGACCATGTGCGCATCACCGGCACGCCGAGCGGCACCACCGGCCGTTCCACCGAGAACGGCACCAGAAGGCGCAGCCGGTTGCGGTATTCGTCGCCGTCGCGGATGACCGCCAGCCGCACCTCGCGATCCTCCAGCCGCGGCATGGCGGGCGCAAGGAAACGCGGGTTGAAGAACACGTTGGGCTCGACCGTGCGGGCGCAGAGATAATCCAGTTCCTCGACCAGGTCGAAGCCGGCGGATGCCGGGTAGATGGCGAGCTTGCGCTCGGGCCGGTTGTTGGCGAGAATCTCGATATGGGCGGGGTCGGCGTCACGGGTCAGCCCGGCAAGGCCCGACACCATGGCGCCGGCGGTGCCGCCGCTGGTTTCCTCAAGCAACGGGATGGCAGCCATCACGCGGCTCCTTTCGCAGGCACGAAGATAAGCATGACGATGCCGAGCTTGCGCCACACCGTGAAGGACAGCGCGCCGGCTTCGAAGATCATGGCAAAGGCGGTGGCCATGGCCGCGCCCCACAGGCCGAACATCGGGATCAGCATCACGTTGAGGGCGATGTTGAAGGCCAGCGTCATGGCATAGACGGCGGCGCAGATGTTCTGGTTGCCGCTCATCGTCAGCAGGCTTTCGCAGGGGCCGACGGCGGCGCGCGCCGCGACGCCGAAGACGAGCAGGAACAGCAAGGGATAGCCGCTGCTGAATTCCGGGCCGAACAGCACCAGCATCGGCTCGCCGAGCGCCAGCACAAGCAGCGCCATCAACAGCGAAGGCCAGAACGTCCACGACACCGTCTCGCGGGCAAAGGCGGCGAGCCTTTGCGGGTCGCCATGGGTGAACTGGGCGTAGCGCTGGGCAACGCCGGCCTTGACGGCGAAGTAGACGAAATGCACCAGCGCCAGCGTCTTCACCGTGGCGAAATAGACGGCGACGTCATTGGGGTCCATATAGGCGCCGACCATCAGCACGTCGGCATTGGTCAGCAGGAAGAAGAAGCTCTCGACCAGGAAGATCGGCAGCGAGACGATGAACCATTGCGCGAAATGGACCTTCATCGGCCCGGCCGGAATCTGCCGTTCCATGCGCTGGGTGACACCGATAAGCTGGCCGAGCGTTGTGGCGTAGGTGGCGGCGATCGAAGCAAAGATTGCGGTCCTGGCATCGGGTGCGTAGCCCGCCAACAGCATCAGCGCCATGAACAGCAGGATCAGCACCGGTCGCACCAGATAGGTCGGCGACAGGGCAAACAGCGCCCAGCTGTTGGCGCGTGCCAGGCCCGACAGGAGGTCGGACATGGCGATCATCGGCAGGCAGATGACGCCGAGGATGAACGGGATCACATAGTAGCTCTCGATCCAGGGTGCCGCCAGCCAGACGCCGAGCGCGCCGAGCCCGGCAATCAGCGTCGAGGCGATCAGCACGAACAGACGGCTGGCCAGCACGATGCCGCGCAACTCGTCCATCAAGCCGCGCTCGCGGTATTCGGGAATGTAGCGGATGACGGAGGTGTGGAAGCCCAGGCAGGCGAGATTGCCGACGATGACCATCGTCACCCAGACTAAGACGAAGATGCCGTACTCGAACGAGCCCATCCAGCGTGCCATCAGCACCTGGCTGACGAAGGCAATGACGGCGCTGACGATGCGGACCGAGAAGGCGATGACCGACATGCGGCTGGCCTCGCCGCGCTCGTCGGCGGTGAACAGCACGGCATCGATGCGGCCAAGCAACGGCCCCATGCGCAGCGCCCAACGCTGCGGCAAGAACCGCCCGGCAGTCGTGGCCGCGGAAAAGCGCACCCCGATTTCTCTCCGTTTTCCGCTTCTTTTTCAGGCGTTGGTGTAGCGGAGACACATTAAGAAACGGTTGGGTGAGAAGTTCCTTCGCCCCGTCCCTATACGGGGAGAACGTGCCGGCAGGCGGGTGAGGGGCGGCGCAGGCGTTTGAGGTTGCGCCGCTGTTTCATCATCGCCGAGGCGCGCAGCACGGAGACGTTGCCGATCAGGATAGCACCCGGCTTTATCGCAAGATCGTGCCTCAGATGGTGCCTTGGCTGCCAGAGGATGAGGCCGCGCAGCTGAAGTTCGAGTTCGAGGCGGCTTAGTCGGCGGGACATCGCCCCCCTCTGGCCTGCCGGCCATCTCCCCCTCAGGTGGGGAGATTGGCTAATCGCGAACGTCGGCACTCCAGCCCTTCGCTATCGCTCCGGGCGTTCGTCGTTCGAAAAGCCAAGCAATTGGCTTTTCGTCCGTTACGCGGACCACGCCTCACCCCCGTGAACGGGGAGAAGGAAAAGCGCCCCTTACGCAAACGCCCCGTGGCAGTGCTTGTACTTCTTTCCCGATCCGCAGGGGCAGGCTTCGTTGCGGCCGACTTTGCCCCAGGTGGCCTGGTTGTCGGGGTCGCGGTCTTCGGGGGCGACGATTGCGGTTGTCTCCGGGCGGACCAGGAGGGCGGTTTCGCCGCCTTCGAAGTCGTTTTCGCCGGTGGTGCCGTCGATATGGGTGCCGAACATGTCGGGGGCTTCCGGAGGCGGCGCTTCGGCGGCCTGACGGACCAGTTCGACGCGCATCAGCTGCGCGGTGACGGCCTGGCGCAGATTGCCAAGCATGGCCTGGAAGAGTTCGAACGCCTCGCCCTTGTACTCCTGCAGCGGATCGCGCTGGGCGTAGCCGCGGAAGCCGACGACCGAACGCAGATGGTCGAGATTGACGATGTGCTCGCGCCACAGATGGTCGAGCGTCTGCAGCACTACCGAGCGCTCGACGTAATTCATCACCTCGGGGCCAAAACGCTCGGCGCGCTCCTTGGCGGCGGCTTCGGCGGCCTGCGCGATGCGCTCGCGGATGTCGTCCTCGGCGATGCCCTCTTCCTTGGCCCAGTCCTCGACCGGCAGGTCGAGGTTCAGGAACTCGGCGATCTCGGCCTTCAGTCCGGCAACGTTCCACTGCTCGGCATAGGCGTTTTCGGGAATGGCCTTGGCGACGATCTCGTCGATGACGCCTTCGCGCATCTCGGCGATCGTTTCGGAGAGGCCTTCGCCGTCCATCAGTTCGATGCGCTGCTCGAACACCACCTTGCGCTGGTCGTTGGAGACGTCGTCATATTTCAACAGGTTCTTGCGGATGTCGAAGTTGCGCGCCTCGACCTTCTTCTGCGCCTTTTCCAGCGCCTTGTTGATCCACGGATGGATGATCGCCTCGTCTTCCTTGAGGCCGAGCTTCTGCAGCATGCCGTCCATGCGCTCGGAGCCGAAGATGCGCATCAGATCGTCTTGCAGGGACAGGAAGAATTTCGAGCGGCCGGGGTCGCCCTGGCGACCGTAGCGGCCACGCAGCTGGTTGTCGATGCGCCGCGATTCGTGGCGTTCGGTGGCCAGCACATAGAGGCCGCCGGCGGCCAATGCCTTTTCCTTCAGCCGCTCAATGTCGGCAATGATTTCCTTTTCCCGCGCCTCGCGTTCGGGGCCGGCCGGCATGTCGCCCAGCTCTTCCTCGATCCGCATCTCGGCATTGCCGCCGAGCTTGATGTCGGTGCCGCGGCCGGCCATGTTGGTGGCGATGGTGATGGCGCCGGGCTTGCCGGCCTGGGCGACGATCGCCGCCTCGCGCTCGTGATGGCGGGCGTTCAGCACTTCGAAATCGGTAAAACCTTCCTTGCGCAGGCGCTCGGCCAGCTGCTCGGACTTTTCGATGGAGGTGGTGCCGACCAGCGTCGGCTGGCCCTTGGCGCTGGCTTCGCGGATCTCCCTGACGATCGCCTTGTATTTCTCCTCGACCGTCCGGTAGACCTCGTCGTCCTCGTCGATGCGGATCACCGGCAGATTGGTCGGGATCTCGGTGACTTCGAGGCCGTAGATGTTGCCGAATTCCTCGGCCTCGGTCAGCGCCGTGCCGGTCATGCCGGACAGCTTCTTGTAGAGGCGGAAATAGTTCTGGAAGGTGACGGAGGCGAGCGTCTGGTTCTCCGGCTGGATCGCCACATGCTCCTTGGCTTCGAGCGCCTGGTGCAGGCCTTCCGAATAGCGGCGGCCCGGCATCATGCGGCCGGTGAACTCGTCGATGATGACGATCTCGCCGTTGCGGACGATATAGTCCTTGTCCTTCTGGAACAGCCGGTGCGCCTTCAGCGCGTTGTTGACGTGGTGGACGATGGCGACGTTCTCGACGTCGTAGAGCGACTCGCCCTTGAGCAGGCCGGCGTCGCGCAAAAGGTTCTCGAGCTTCTCGGTGCCTTCCTCGGTGAAGATCGAGGTCTTCTGCTTCTCGTCGATCTCATAATCCTGCGGCTGCAGCTGGATGATGAAGGTGTCGATGGTGTTGTACATTTCCGAACGGTCCTCGAGCGGACCGGAAATGATCAACGGCGTGCGTGCCTCGTCGACCAGGATGGAATCGACTTCGTCGACGATCGCGTAATTGTGACCGCGCTGCACCATCTGGGCGCGCTCGTATTTCATGTTGTCGCGCAGATAGTCGAAGCCGAGCTCGTTGTTGGTGGCGTAGGTGACATCGGCGGCGTAGGCGGCGCTGCGCTCCTCGTCGGACAGGCCGTGGACGATGACGCCGACCGAGAGGCCGAGGAATTTGTAGACGCGGCCCATCCATTCGGAGTCGCGGGTGGCCAGATAGTCGTTGACGGTGACGACGTGGACGCCCTTGCCGGCAAGCGCGTTGAGGTAGACCGGCAGCGTCGCGACCAGGGTCTTGCCCTCGCCAGTGCGCATCTCGGCAATGCCGCCATTGTGCAGCACCATGCCGCCGATCAGCTGGACATCGAAGGGGCGCATGCCGAGCACGCGGCGCGCGGCCTCGCGGGCGGTGGCGAAGGCCGGCACCAACAGATCGTCGAGCGTGGCGCCGTTGGCGATGTCCTGGCGGAATTTCGCGGTGCGGCCGACCAATTCCTCATCGGAAAGCGCCCGCATCTCGTTTTCCATGGCGTTGATCGCCTCGACACGGGGCCGGGTCGATTTGACCCGACGGTCGTTGGAGGAACCGAAAACCTTACGGGCGAGACCGCCGAGACTGACCATCCAATGGTCCTTTCGATAGAATTCTCAATCTTGAGATGAGCGCCGGGCGGCCCCATCAATTCCACGTGAACGTGGACAAACACAAAAAGCGCCCGGAAAACGGTTCTGGACGCAAAGTCGTTGGACAGATAAGAGGGGGCTCAACTGATGTCAACGCCGCGCTGGCCCTGCTGGCTGCGCCAAATTCCGCCACAATCTGGCCGATCTGGAAGCACCCCTCTTAACAATCCCCACCGGAGTCCCCCTATGTCCCTGTTGTTTCGCCGCGCGTCGCTCGCCAGCCTTGGCTTGGCCGTCGGCCTGTCGGCCCTTTCGCTCTCGCCTGTGACGGCGCAGCAAACCGCTCCCGCTCCGGCGGATGCAGCAGCGCCAGCCGCGGCACCGGTCGATCCCAATAAGGTTATCGCCACGGTCAACGGTCAGCCCCTGACCGAAGCAGATCTGGTGCTTGCCGAAGGGGAATTGTCGCAGCAGTTTGCACAATTGCCGCCCGAGCAGCGCCGTGCCGCCGCCCTTTCGGCTGCCATCGAGATCCGCGTCATGGCCGCCCAGGCGGTCACCACAGGGCTCGACAAGGATCCCGACTTCCAGCGCCGCATGGCCTTCCTGCAGCAGCGCGCGCTGCACGGCGAGATGGTCGAGAAGGGTGTCGTCGACAAGGTCACCGACGCCGAGGTCCGCGCCCGCTACGACCAGGAAATCGCCAACACGCCGCCCACCAACGAGCTGCATGCCCGTCACATCCTCGTGAAGACGAAGGAAGAGGCCGAGGCGATCATCAAGCAGCTCGACGG
>NZ_RZRP01000225.1:0-7849 GCF_003997795.1 Mesorhizobium sp. M7A.F.Ca.US.005.03.2.1
GATGTACACAACCAAGAACATCGTCGAGAACGCCGTCAATTCGAAGGACCACACGACGCTGGTCGCCGCGGTCAAGGCCGCCGGCCTGGTCGACACGCTGCAGGGCGCTGGCCCGTTCACAGTCTTTGCCCCGACCAACGCGGCGTTTGCGAAACTGCCCAAGGGCACCGTCGACACGCTGCTGAAGCCGGAGAACAAGGGCAAGCTCACCAAGGTGCTGACCGCGCATGTCGTGGCCGGCAAGATTTCGGGCGCCGAGATGATGAAGAAGGCCAAGGCGATGGGCGGCAAATACGAGATGAAGACCGTCTCCGGTGACACGCTGACCGCCGAAGTCAAGAAGGGCAAGCTCTACATCATGGATGAGTCAGGCGGCGAGGCGCGAGTGACGATCGCCGACGTCAACCAGTCGAACGGCGTCATCCATGTCGTCAACAAGGTGCTGTTGCCGAAGTAACGAACGGCTTCCGGCAAAGGGGATCAAGGCAGGTCCGTTGGGGCTTTCTCGGGCCTGCCATCCCCGCCTCATGACGAGGTGCCATGTTTCTTGGGAAGTCGTATCGGCATTGGCCGGGGTCCTGTCCCTCACAGGACCCCGGTTTCTTTTTGGCTGTTGCCTGTGCAGCCGGATAAGTTTCGAGCGTCGTCACTCCATCACGGCGCTGTGGTCGATCTTGGCCGGAGTCGCCGGCTTGCGCAGCAACAGAACCAGCGGAATGGCGGCAAGCGACAGGATCATCATCAGCTTGAAGTCGTTCATATAGCTGATGATCGTGGCCTGCAGCGTGACCACGCCGTCGAGCGCGGCGCGGCCCGCGGCGCTGTAGGGATCCATTGCCTGGAAGATCGCCGGATTGCTGAACGCCTGGTTGTAGGGTGTCACATAGGTGGCGATGTTGGCGTGGTTGATCTGCACGTTCTGCGTCAACAGCGCGGTGACCACCGAGATGCCGACGCTGGAGCCGATGTTTCGTGACAGATTGTAAAGGCCTGTGCCTTCCGCGCGCCGCTCCGGCGCCAGCGTGGCGAAGGTGATGGTGGTCAGCGGCACGAACAGGAAACCCAGGCCCGCGCCCTGGATGAAGCCGGTGCTGATGATCGTCCATTGCGAGACGTCAGGCGTCCAGCCGGTCATGTCGTACATCGCCCAGGCGGTGACCAGCAGGCCGGTTAGAAGCAGCCAGCGTGTGTCCACCTTGCCGATCAGCCTGCCGACCAGGAACATGCAAGCCATGGTGCCGAGACCGCGCGGCCCCATGACGATGCCGGCCGTCACCACCGGATAGCCCATCAGCGTCTGCAGATAGGGCGTCATCAGGGCAAGCGAGGCCAGATAGGTGATGCCGATGATGAAGATGAAGATCATGCCGACGGCGAAATTCCTGTCGAGGAACAGCCGCGGGTTCACGAAGGTGTTTTTGGCGGTGAAGGTGTGGACGAGGAAGACGTAGAAGGCCGACGCGCAGATCAGCGCCTCGACGATGATCTCGGACGACGAGAACCAGTTGAGCTGCTCGCCGCGATCGAGGAACATCTGCAGCGACGCGATGGTGACGCTGAGCATGCCGAAGCCCAGCCAGTCCAGCCTGGCCTTGAGGTCCGTCTTGGTTTCCTGGACGAACATCGAGACGCCGGCGAAAGCCAGGGCCCCGATCGGAACATTGATGTAGAACACCCAGCGCCAGCTGACATTCTCGGTCAGCCAGCCGCCGATGACCGGCCCGAGCACCGGCCCGACCATCACCGAAACGCCGAACAGCGCCATCGCCGAGCCGCGCTCCTCGACGCTGTAGATGTCGAGCAGGATGCTCTGCGCCAGCGGCACCAGGGCTGCGCCGAACAGGCCTTGCAGCAGGCGGAAGCCGACGATCTGCGGCAGCGACTGCGCGAAGCCGCACAGCACCGACGCGACGACGAAGCCGGTGATCGAGATCAGCAGGATGCGCTTGCGGCCGAAGCGATTGGCAAGATAGCCCGAAGGCGGCGTCATGACGGCTGCCGCGACGATGTAGGACGTCAGCACCCAGTTTATCTGGTCGGCGCTGGCCGAAACGCTGCCCTGGATATAGGGCAGCGCCACATTGGCGATGGTGGTATCCAGCGCCTGCATGATCACGGCCAGGATTACGCAGGCGGTGATGGCGCCGCGATTGGCGACCACGCCACCTGTCGCGGACGCGCCGGTCATGACTTTTGTCCGAACCGACCGAGGAGGTCCGTCACGAAGTCCGGCAGGCCGCGCGCATGGCCGGTATCGATGCCGACCACGACGCTCATCCCGCCGCGCAGCGGCGGCTTGCCCTGGAGATCGTCCACCGTCACGCGCATCGGAATGCGTTGCACGACCTTGACCCAGTTGCCGGTGGTGTTCTGCGCCGGAAGCAGCGAGAAGCTCGACGACGACGCCGGGCTGATCGAGGCGACCCTGCCGTGCCAGACGGCACCGGGATAGCTGTCGACGCTGATCGTCGCCGTCTGTCCCGGCCGCACATAGGTCAGTTCGGTTTCCTTAGGCTCCGCCGCGATCCACAGCTCGGTCGCCGAAATCAGGCTGAACGCCGGCTGCGAAGCCGGCAGGTACTTGCCGACCTGAAGCGCGTCGACATTGGTGACGATGCCGTCGAATGGCGCCTTGACGATGGAATCGGCAAGGTTGCGCTGGGCGTCGTCCACCGCCGACTGCGCCTGGAGATAGAACGGGTTCTTCTCCACCGGCTGGCTGGCGTCGCCGCCGAGCTGGGCAAGTGTCGCCTGTGCCTGCGCTTGGGCAACGGACACTTTCTGGCGGGCGGCGACGAGGTCGTGCTGGGCGCTGTCGAAGGTCGCCTTGGAGGAGGTGGAGGTCTTGAGCAGATCCTGCTGGCGTTGGAAAGCGGCCTCGTAGTAGGGGATGTCGGCCTGCGCCTGCTCGATCAGCGCCTGCGACTGCTGGTAGCTCGCCTGCAAGGTCAGCACCTGGTTGCGCACTGTGCCGAGCTGTGCCTGGGCGGCGGCAAGAGCGGTTTCGAAAGAGGCCGGCCGCAACCGGAAAAGCACCTGGTCCTTCTTCACCGCCTCGTTCTCGTGCACGTCGATCTCGGACACAGTGCCGGAGACATCGGTGGAAACGCCGAGCGACTGCGCCTGGATGTAGGCATTGTCGGTCGTCATGACCTGGCCGCCGATGACGTAGTAATAGCCGCCGACGACCAGCGCGAACGGAAGCAGGGCAAACAGGATCGGCCGTGCCCGGCCGCGCTTGGGCTTGACCGGCGCCGGAGGCGCCACCGCAACCCCGGCCTGGCGTGGCTCCTTGGACGGAGCCTCGAGCGCCGCCGGCTCCAGGGCGACCGGTGCTTCGAGCTCGTCATTGTCGATGACGGTGCTGGCTCGCCTTTGCTCGCGTTCGCTGTCCAGCCGGATGACCTGGTCGCGCGCCCGGTCGGCGGCGGATCCGTCTTCTTCGACAGGCTTCTTTGGTGAGGTTGATTCAGCCATGTGTTTTCTCCCGGTCGGCGGCAGGCTGGGCGCAAGCCGCGAGCAGATTGGATTTGATGAGGGATAGGGTTTGCAGCAGATGCAGTTGCGCATCCGCGGAAAGGCCGACAAAGGCCTCGTCACGCGTCTTCCGCCCATTGCCGCGCATGATTTCGATCAGCGGATGGGCTTGCGGCTTCAGGTACAGCAGCCATGCCCGGCGGTCAGCGGGATCGGGCCGGCGCTCGATGAAGCCGCTTGCTTCCATCTTGTCGAGCAGCCGGGCGAGCGTGATCGGCGTGATCTCGATCAGGTCCGCCAGTTTGTTCTGGTGGATGCCTTCATGCAGGCTGAGATAGGCCAGCACCTGCCACTGGGCGCGGGTCAGCCCCGATGCCCGCGACCTCTGCTCGAACCGCTTTCGAAGCAGGCGCGCGACATCGTGCAGCACGAAGCTGATGTTGGGTGACGATGGCATGGGAGGTACTGGAGTTTTTCGGCGCGACTGTTAGTGAGCATGCTTATTATCATCATGCACATAATCTTGCTGGACGCGGTGCGCAAGACGGACTAAGCCCGCCTGGAAAAAATGACGCATGGGCTGCGACCCACCCAAAGGCTCAGGTAGCGGGCTGTTGCCGGGCAAGGATACGACGATGAATTGGCTGAAGATCGCGACCGTGGCGGCCATTGCGGGATGGCCGGGCATTGCGCTCGCAAAGGGCGCCGTCAGTTGCGGCGGCGCCGCCATGCTGGGTGGCGCGCAATTGAACTGCAGCCACGTCGAACCCCAGGCGCCGCCTCAGTTTTGCACCTATAGCTGGGCTCTCCACATGCCGGCCGGCGACCAGAAAATCGTCGAAGGCAGCTTCATGCTGCCGCCCGGCGCCACGAATGTCACCGTCTATCAGGGCAGCGGTTTCGACAGTGCGCTGTCCGATCCGATCGTGATTTGCCGCGGCAGCAAATGAGCAAGGCCGTCAAGGAAAGCTCGCTCGTCGCCCGATTGGTGCTATAGGGCGGATCACGCTATTTTGAACGGGCGCATTCGAGTTTCGGATGCACCTGGCGGCCATTTCTCTGACGGATTTCGACATGGACGGACCCAACCCAGACATCAAGCACCCGATCCCGATGCATACCCGCGTCGGCTTCCTCAAGGGACTGGTGAACGCGCCGAACATCGAGATCGGCGACTTCACCTATTATGACGACCCCGACGGGCCGGACAAATTTGCCGAGAAATGCGTCCTGCATCACTATCCGTTCATAGGCGACAAGCTGATCATCGGCAGGTTCTGCGCCATCGCCGAGGGCGCGCGCTTCATCATGAACGGCGCCAACCACGCCATGTCCGGCTTTTCGACCTATCCGTTCAATATTTTCGGCCATGGCTGGGAAAAGGGTTTTGACCCGGCGACCTGGTCGAAGGAGGTGCGCGGCGACACCATCGTCGG
This sequence comes from Mesorhizobium sp. M7A.F.Ca.US.005.03.2.1, assembly GCF_003997795.1. NCBI lineage: Bacteria > Pseudomonadati > Pseudomonadota > Alphaproteobacteria > Hyphomicrobiales > Phyllobacteriaceae > Mesorhizobium > Mesorhizobium sp. M7A.F.Ca.US.005.03.2.1. The sequence goes on from NZ_RZRP01000225.1 coordinate 4,914, forward strand.
CAACGACGTCTGGATCGGGATGGAGGCGGTGATCCTGCCCGGGGTGGAAATCGGCCACGGCGCCATCGTCGCTGCGAAATCAGTGGTGACGCACGACGTGCCGCCCTATGCGATCGTCGCCGGCAACGCGGCCAAGGTGGTAAAGATGCGTTTCGACGACCGGACAATCAGGCGGCTACTGGCGGTGGCGTGGTGGGACTGGCCGGTAGACAAGGTCAGCCGCAACCTCGATGCTATCCGGGGTGCCAATATTTCTCTTCTGGAGGCAGCAGCTTGAACGCTCTGAACAGCAGCATAATCGGCACCGAACTGTTTACGCGAGGGTGGATCTTCATCCGCGGCGTGCCGGCGATGAAGTTCCTGCCACCGGAAGGGCCGCCGGAAATCGCCTTTGCCGGCCGCTCGAATGTCGGCAAGTCGTCGCTGATCAATGCGCTGGTCAACCAGAAGGGGCTGGCGCGCACTTCCAACACGCCGGGGCGCACGCAGGAGCTCAACTATTTCGTGCCGGATGGATTTTCGGGCGAGGGCGCCGACCTGCCGCCCTTGGCGCTGGTCGACATGCCCGGCTACGGCTACGCCACCGCGCCGAAGGAGAAGGTCGACGAGTGGACCAAGCTGGTCTTCGATTACCTCAAGGGCCGGGTCACGCTGAAACGCGTCTATGTGCTGATCGACGCCCGTCATGGCATCAAGGCCAAGGACGACGAAGTGCTGTCGCTGCTCGACAAGGCGGCGGTGTCCTACCAGATCGTGCTGACCAAGACCGACAAGATCAAGACTGCCGGCGTGCCGAGGCTGATCGAGGAGACGCTGGCAAAGATCAAGAAGCGGCCGGCGGCGTTCCCGTTCGTGCTGGCCACCTCTTCTGAAAAGGCCGAGGGCCTTCAGGAATTGCAGGCAGCCATCGTGCTTGCCGCCAATGGCGGCTAAAGCATCCGCACCTTAGAGCAATTCTAGGAAAAGTGTGAAGCGGTTTTCCGTCCAGAATTGCGTCTAAACAAAGAGTTAGAGCATGGTCTGGCTAGGGCTTGGCCTCGATAGCAATCGTCTGATGGCCTTCTTCCGCCACAAGCCTTTCGGTGCCGTAGGCCTTCAGGAACATGCTGACGCCTGACCTGACGATGTGGTCGATCTCGTCCTGGGTCGGGGCCTTGGTGCGGTAGGCGAAGATGCACTGGCGGAACAGACCGGCCAGGCACAGTTCGGTGAACTGATAGGCGGCAAGATCGACATCGTCGATGCGCAGCAGGTCGCGCTCGATGGCGGCATTGAGAAAGGCCGCGACCTTGTCGTGGCCACGCTTGGGACCGCGCTCGTAAAAACGCGCGCCCATGTCGGGGATCCGGTCTGATGCCCCGATCACCGTGCGCTGCGCTTGGACGACCTTGGCCGACGTGATCTTGAGAGCCAGCACCTTGCCGAACTTCACCAGCGTCTCGCGCAGGTTGTCGGCATTGTCCAGCACGTCATACATGTTCTTGAAGATGGTGCCGCGCTCTTCCTCGATCAGCGCCTCGAACAGCTCTTCCTTGTTGGCGAAGTAGACGTAGATCGTACCCTTGGAGACACCGGCCTCGCGGGTGATGTCGTTCATCGAGGCGGCTTCGAAGCCCTTGTCGATGAAGACACGACGGGCGCCGTCGATGATCTGGCTGCGCTTGGCCGGATCCTGCCCCGCGGCCGGGCGGCCACGACGCAAGCTTTCCAACAGGTCGTCACACGACTCGTTTTCGACATTGGGCGGGGTCTCGGCCATGAAAGTCACACCTCGAAAATAATTCGAACCAAGCGGTTCGATTGCCCTTGATATGGTCCTCTTTACGCGCTATGTCAACGGCCGGATCGAACCGAACGGTTCAGTATTATATTATAACTTTAGAGAGATGTCATGTCCTCGAACGCGCCGACCACTGCCGAAGTCCGTCCCTTCCCTAACGCCAAGGTTGCGCCGGCGACGGAAGCACCGGAAGTACCTGTCCAGCCCGTCTCGTCGCCGCCGGCAGAGGCTCCGGCCAGGAAGAAGCGTTCGGTGCGTTCCTTCCTGCTGCCGGTCATCGGTGTTGCCTTGTTGGGCGCCGGCGCCTGGTATGGGTACGACTACTGGACAACGGGCCGCTTCATGATCTCGACGGACGATGCCTATGTCCAGGCGGACATGGCGTTCATCTCGCCCAAGATTTCCGGCTATGTCGATCAGGTCAAGGTCAGCGAGAACCAGCTGGTCAAGGCCGGCGATCCGCTGCTCGTCGTCGATGACGGCGATTACAAGATTGCCGTCGCCCAGGCCGAGGCGCAGATCGCCACCTTGAGCAAGACGCTCGACCGTATCGACGCCCAGACCGACGCGGCCCGCGCCTCGCTGCAGCAGGCCCAGGCGCAGAAGGTCGCCGACCAGGCCGCGGCCGACAACGCAGCCAAGGTCGCGGCGCGCGCCTCGCAGCTGCTCAAGACCCATGTCGGCACACAGGCGCAGCTGGACGACGCCCAGACCGCGGTCCAGCAGGCCGATGCCGCCCTTGTCGGCGCCGACGCACAGATCGCCGCCGCGCAAGCCAATATCGGCGTGCTGCAGGCGCAGCGCGCGGAATCGGCGAGCACGCTGGCGTCCCTGCAGCTCAGCCATGACAAGGCGCTGCGCGATCTTTCCTTCACCGTGCTCAAGGCGCCATATGACGGCATCGTCGGCAACCGCTCGGTCGAGCAGGGCGACCTTGTCAGCCCCGGCCAGAAGCTCGCCGTCATCGTGCCGATGGACAAGCTCTACATCGTCGCCAACTTCAAGGAGACACAACTTGCCCGGCTGGTTCCCGGCGAGAAGGTCAGGATCTCGGTCGATGCGACCGACGGCCAGGACTTCGAGGGAACCGTTTCGTCGCTGGCGCCGGCTTCGGGTGCCGTGTTCTCGCTGCTGCCGCCCGAAAACGCCACCGGCA
>NZ_RZRP01000226.1:0-7846 GCF_003997795.1 Mesorhizobium sp. M7A.F.Ca.US.005.03.2.1
GTCCCGGAGGATGATCTTGAGGGTCGGGATCCCACTTGGTGATCTGCTCAAGAGACGGAAAACCGTTTCACACTTTGCCTGGAATTGCTCTAGTCGAGCACCGAGACGATCGCTTTGGCGAGGTCGTCCATGCCGTCCTCGGGCAGGCCGGCGACATTGATGCGGCTGTCGCCGACCATGTAGACGCCGTGCTCGGCGCGCAGCCGTTCGACTTGCGCTTCGGTGAGGCCAAGGCGGGAGAACATGCCGCGATGGCTGGCGACGAAATCGAAGCGGTCGGAATTGGATTGCCGGCGCAGGGCTTCGGCGAACTGGACGCGAAGCCTGAGCATACGCAGCCGCATTTCTTCGAGTTCAGTCTCCCAGTCCGCACGCAAGGCGGCGTCCTCCAGCACGATGCGTACGGCTGCTGCCCCGTGGTCCGGCGGCATCGAATACATGGCGCGCGCCGCCGACAGCATCTGGCTCATCGCCACATCTGCCTGTGCGCCGTCCTTGGCCAGGATCATTGCTGCGCCGACGCGGTCGCGGTAGACGGCGAAATTCTTCGAGCAGCTCGAGGCGACGACCATTTCCGGAACTTTCGCCGCCAGCAGGCGCAAGCCGAGGGCGTCGGCCTCAAGGCCATCGCCAAAGCCCTGATAAGCGATGTCGACGAACGGCAGCAGCGCGCGCTCGACGACCAGATCGGTAACGGCTGCCCACTGTGCCGCATCCAGATTGGCGCCGGTTGGGTTGTGGCAGCAGCCATGCAGCAGCACGACGTCGCCGCTCTTTGCGGTCCGCAGGGCCGCCAGCATGTCGTCGAAGCGAACAGCACCCGACGCGGCGTCGAAATACGGGTATTCACGGATCTGCAGGCCGGCGGCGCGCATCACCGGCATGTGGTTCGGCCAGGTCGGGTCCGACAGCCAGATGGTTGCGTCCGAACGCGTCCGCTTCAGCAATTCCGCCACCAGCCGCAGCGCGCCGGAGCCGCCAGGCGCCTGTGCGGCGCGGATGCGCGTCATGTCGGCGCCCGGACCGAAGGCGAGCTTGGCCATCACCGTGTTGAAGCCGGTATCGCCGGCAAGGCCGAGATAGGTCTTGGTGTCCTGGGCCTGCAGCAGGCGCTTTTCCGCCTCGCGCACGGCGCGCATAACCGGCGTCTTGCCGTCGCGGTCCTTGTAGACGCCGACGCCGAGGTCGACTTTGTCGGGGCGCGGGTCGGCGCGATAAAGGCCGATCAGAGCCAGGATCTTGTCGGCGGGGGCGGGCTGCAGGGTCTCAAACATCGATAGGGCTCCAATGGCGGCGGAGTGATACGCAAATCGGTCGCGTTTCGCCAGCGGTTTTAGCTAGGTGCTCCAGCCCGAGACGGCTGGGAAGCCTGCCCTGCGCGCTCATGGATGAGGGTTTGACGGGAAACCTATTGATGCGCGTCGGAAATGACCAGCCGGCACGAGCAGAGCGATCACGCATCCTCTGCGCCGGCATGAGCGCTTCCGTGCGTAATTTCGGCCTTGCCTCGGCCAGCGGTCAGCCCCCCCCGGGCCTGTCTTTCACAGCCTGCCGCAACAGACAGGCGACCGCGCCCAGCACCATCAAGGCCAGCCCGAACCATGTCAGGGCATAGACCAGATGGTTGTTGTGGAACGAAACGACCGTCAGGCCGCCGACCGGCCACCCTCCCGGATTGGGCGTGGCATCGGCATCGATGAAATAAGGAGCGACCTGCCCGACGCCTTGCTTGGCGGCGATCGCCTGTACATCGCGCGAATACCAGCGGTTGGCAGCCGGATCGTTGGTGCGCAGGAAGCCGCCTTTCGGTTCGCTGATGCGCAACAGGCCGTGAATTCCGGTATGATCGTCCGAGGGCTTGCCTGCGAGGCGGGTTGCCGGATCGCGCTTGTCCGTCGGCACGAAGCCCCTGTTCACCAGAATCGTGAAGCCATCATCCGCTCGGAACGGCGCCATTACCCAGAAGCCACCGCCGAGATCGGTGACCGCCTGGACCAGGGTCTCGCGATCACCGAGAAACCGGCCCGTGACGACGAGGCGGCGATACTCGTCATCCCTGGCGTTGATCGCTGGCCAGGCCGAAGGCGCCGGGGCGGACACCGGTACTGCCTTGAGACGCTGATCGACACGCTCGATCAGGTCGAGCTTCCAGACGCGGCGCTCCAGCTGCCAGATACCGAGCGCCGAGAACCCTGCGATGCCGATGGCTCCGCAAAGGCAAAGCATCAATAGCGTCCATCTCGAACGCCTAACCCTTTGGCCGTCGCCTGTAGTCGGATGCGGTGTCGTCCGCGCCTGTTCGTCCAAAGCCAGGTCCCTCTCTCAGGGTATCTGACTCCTGTCATGGCCGGGCATCATGTTGACGTTCAGATGGTACATGACCCAGAGCGAGCCCGTCAGCGCGATCATCACCAGGATGAGGGTGAAGATCAGCGCCATCATGGTCCAGCCGCTCTCCGACCTGGTGTTCATATGCAGGAAGAACACCATGTGGACGATGATTTGCACGACGGCGAAGGCCATGATGGCAATCGCCGACGCCATCTGATTGCCGAGCGCGTTGGTCATGACCAGCCAGAAGGGAACGGCGGTCAGCACGACGGACAGGCCGAAGCCTGTCAGATAGCCGGCCAGCGAGCCGTGATTGACGCCGTGATGCGCGTGGCTGTGGTTGCTGGTGTCTGTTTGGTGCCCGGCGCTCATCGCAACATTCCCATCAGATAAACGAAGGTGAAGACGCCGATCCAGATGACGTCGAGGAAGTGCCAGAACATGCTCAGGCACATCAGGCGCCGCTGGTTCGCGGCGATCAGCCCATGCCTGGAGACCTGCACCATCAGCACCACCAGCCAGACCAGGCCGAAGGTGACGTGCAGGCCGTGCGTTCCGACCAGCGTGAAGAACGACGAAAGAAAGCCGCTGCGCTGCGGCGTCGCCCCCTCGTGGATGAAATGGGCGAATTCGTAGAGTTCGATGCCGAGAAAGGCGAGGCCGAACAGGCCGGTGATCACCAGCCACACCTGCATCGGCCTCACTCGCCCTTTCGCCATCTCCAGCATCGCGAAGCCGTAGGTGATGGAGGACAGGAGCAGCATGGTGGTGTTGAGCGCGACCAGCGGAAGATCGAACAGGTCCTTCGGCGCAGGCCCGGCGGCGTAGTTGCCACCGAGCACGCCGTAGACTGCAAACAGCATCGCAAAGATGAGGCAGTCGCTCATCAGGTAGATCCAGAAGCCGAGCATGGTGCTGCTGCCGCTCTCGGCATGGCCGTGGTCGTCTTCCAGGTGGAAGATCGTGTCGTCGATCACCGTGTCGGCGTGTGCCATGGTGCTCATCCCGCCTGGCTGGTGGCTGCGAGCAGGCGTGTCCGCTCGTCCTCGACGCGGGTGACGTCGCTGGACGGAATGTGGAAGTCCCGGTCGTAATTGAAGGTATGCGCGATGGCGTAGCCGATCAGAGCAACGAAGCTCACGATCGCCAGCCACCAGATGTACCAGATGAGCGCCACGGCAAGCACCACGCTCAACCCAGCCAGAATGACGCCGGCTCCGGTGTTGCGCGGCATGTGGATGTCGTGGAAGCCCGTCAACGGACGCTGGTAACCGCGATTCTTCATGTCCGCCCAGGTGTCGAGATCGTGGACGACCGGCGTAAAGGCGAAATTGTAGGCCGGGGGCGGCGACGAGGTTGCCCATTCGAGTGTACGCCCGTCCCACGGATCACCGGTGTCGTCGCGAAGCTGCTCGCGCCGGCGCACGCTGACGAAGATCTGGATGAGGAAGGACAGGATACCAAGCAGGATCAGGAAGGCGCCAAAAGCGGCGATGATGAACCAGATCTGCAGCGAGGGATCCTCGAAGGTGCGTAGCCGGCGCGTTACGCCCATCAGGCCGAGGATGTACAGCGGCATGAAGGCGAACCAGAAGCCGACCACCCAGAACCAGAAGGACATCTTTCCCCAGAACGGATCGAGCCGGAAGCCGAATGCCTTGGGGAACCAGTAGCTGATACCGGCAAACAGGCCGAACAGCACGCCGCCGATGATGACGTTGTGGAAATGCGCGACCAGGAACAGGCTGTTGTGGAGCACGAAGTCGGCCGGCGGAACCGCGAGCAGCACGCCGGTCATGCCGCCGACGGTGAAGGTCAGCATGAAGGCGACTGTCCACATCATCGGCAGTTCGAAGCGGATGCGGCCGCGGTACATGGTGAACAGCCAGTTGAATATCTTGGCGCCTGTCGGGATCGAAATGATCATCGTGGTGATGCCGAAGAACGAGTTGACGCTCGCTCCCGACCCCATGGTGAAAAAGTGATGCAGCCAGACGAGATAGGACAGGATGGTGATGACGATGGTTGCGTAGACCATCGAGGTGTAGCCAAAGAGCCGCTTGCCGCAGAAGGCCGAGGTCACTTCGGAAAATATGCCGAAGGCCGGCAGGATCAGGATGTAGACCTCGGGGTGGCCCCAGATCCAGATCAGGTTCACGTACATCATCGGATTGCCGCCGAAGTCGTTCGTGAAGAAGTTGGTGCCGACATAGCGGTCGAGAGCCAGCAGGGCCAGCACCGCCGTCAGCACCGGGAAGGCGGCGACGATGAGCACATTTGTGCAGAGCGCGGTCCAGGTGAAGATCGGCATTCTCATCATGGTCATGCCAGGCGCGCGCATCTTGACGATGGTGCAGACCAGGTTCACGCCCGACAACAGCGTGCCGACGCCCGCCACTTGCAGCGCCCAGATATAATAATCGACACCGACATCGGGACTGTAGCCGATACCCGACAGCGGCGGGTAGGCGAGCCAGCCGGTGCGCGCGAATTCGCCGACGAACAGCGACATCATGACGATGACCGCGCCGCCGACCGTCATCCAGAAGCTGAAATTGTTGAGGAACGGAAACGACACGTCGCGCGCGCCGATCTGCAGCGGGACGACGAAATTCATCAGGCCCGTCACCAGCGGCATCGCCACGAAGAAGATCATGATGACGCCGTGCGCGGTGAAGATCTGGTCATAATGATGCGAATTGAGATAGCCTTCCGAACCGCCGAAGGCCATCGCCTGCTGGAGCCGCATCATGATGGCGTCGCTGAAGCCGCGCAGCAGCATGACGATGCCGAGCACCATGTACATCACACCGATGCGCTTGTGGTCGACGCTGGTGAACCATTCGCGCCACAGATAGCCCCAGAGCTTGAAATAGGTCAGCGCGCCGACGAGGGCGATGCCGCCCAGCGCGACGACTATGAAGGTCGCGACCACGATGGGCTCGTGCAGCGGCAGCGACTCGAGCGTAAGCCGGCCGAAGATCGCCTTGAGAAGAGCAGGATTGTCGAACATGTCTTGCGTGGCGCCTCAGGAGTTGAAGGGCGACCGAAGCGTGCCGGTTGCGGAAGGTGACGGCAGTCGGATCGACAGGGGCAGTGGCCGTTGCAGACCAGCGCCGACTATCGGCGTCGAGGTCATCGGCGTGGCGGATTGATCAGCCTTCGAAGCGGCCAGTGCTTCTTCGGTCGTGCATATGCTGGCGACATAGGATGGGGCAGGGCCGAATATCGTGCCGCGCCGGGCGAACTTGTCGTACAGCAGCGGAAGGGTGTTGCGGATGCCGGCCATCCCCAGACCGCCCTTGGCATCGATCTGCGACATCTCGCTCATGCACATCTTGCCGGGCTCGACGCACATATTGAGGATCGCCTTGTAGAGATCGCTATCCACCGCCGCATAGTGGCGCACGGGTTGGTTCTCGCTGGGCTGTTCGAGCTCCAGGTAGCCGTTTCGGTCGAGCTTGCCGCCGCTGTCCTTTGCCTTCGCGATCCATGCCTGGAAACCGGCATCGTCGAGGCCGTGGAACGCGAAGCGCATTCCCGAGAAGCCGGCGCCGCTGTAATTGGCAGAGAACCCTTCATAGTCGCCGGACTTGTTGATGACGGCGTGCAGCCTGGTTTCCATACCCGGCATCGCATAGATCTGGCCGGCCAGTGCTGGAATGTAGAAGGAGTTCATCACCGATGCGGAGGTAATGCGAAAGCTGATCGGCCGGTCGACCGGCGCAGCCAGTTCGTTGACCACGGCGACGCCGTATTCCGGATAGATGAACAGCCATTTCCAGTCGAGCGCGACGACTTCGACCTCAAGCGGGCGCACGTCCGGCGGCAGCGGCTTGCCGGCCGCTACACGTCCGATCGGACGATAGGGGTCGAGCAGGTGGGTGCCCATCCAGGTCACTGCGCCCAGGCAGATGATGATCAGAAGCGGCACAGCCCAAATGACGAGTTCGAGATGGGTCGAGTGGTCCCAATCCGGCTCGTAGCGCGCCTCGCGGTTGGACTGGCGGTATCGCCAGGCAAAGAATATGGTGAGAGCCATCACCGGTATGATGACGATCAGCATCAGTGCCGTGGACACCATCAGCAGGTCACGCTGCTGCTCGGCGACGTCGCCGGCAGGGTTCAGGACGACCATGCTGCAGGAGCCGAGCGATGCCAGCAGGGGCAGCAGGAAAAGGGTACGGAGACGGCTCAATGTATGACCTGTCGGTTGTTCCCCCCAGTGCTAACCGTACCGCGGCGATGAAGGCATTGGACAATTTGTCCAATGCCGCAATGACGCGGCAGGCGTCATCAAAGCATCTGGCCCGCGCACATGGCAAGCGATCGTATGAGACCGCGGCGGGGCGACGGAGAATGCTGTGAGCCCAACTTCGAAGATCGAAGCCGACGCAAGACGGATCAATGCGCGGCATCATGAGGTGAAGCCCGGCGAAATCGCCGTTGGCGTCATCATCGGCAGGACGTCGGAATTCTTCGACTTCTTCGTCTACGCGATCGCTTCCGTCATCGTTTTCCCCAAGCTCGTATTTCCATATGCCGACCCGTTGACCGGCACGCTCTACTCCTTCGCCATCTTCGCGCTTGCCTTCATCGCGCGGCCGATCGGGACGGCGATCTTCACCGCGCTCGACCGCGCCTACGGACGTAGCGCCAAGCTCACCATCGCGCTGTTCCTGCTGGGGACCTCGACCGTGTCGATCGCCTTCGTGCCCGGTTACGACCAGATCGGCCCGGCTTCGGCCTGGCTGCTGGCCATGTTCCGGATCGGTCAGGGACTGGCGCTGGGCGGGACATGGGACGGACTTGCCTCGCTGCTGGCGTTGAATGCCCCCGAAAAGCGTCGCGGCTGGTATGCGATGATCCCGCAGCTGGGCGCGCCACTCGGGCTCATCGTCGCCAGTGCCCTGTTTGCATATTTCGTCGGCAACCTGTCGGCTGAAGACTTCTTCAGCTGGGGTTGGCGCTACCCGTTCTTCGTCGCCTTCGCCATCAACGTCGTCGCCCTGTTCGCGCGGCTGCGCATCGTGGTGACGCCGGAATACACCAAACTGTTCGAAGGCCAGGAACTGGAGCCGACTTCCGTCCGCGAGACGTTGCGCGCCGAAGGGCGCACTGTCGTGCTCGGCGCTTTCGCGCCGCTGGCGAGCTTCGCCCTGTTCCACATGGTGACGGTGTTTCCTCTGTCCTGGATCTTCCTGTTCACGCGCGAGGGACCGGCACGGTTCCTGGTCATCGAGACGATCGGAGCCTTCTTCGGCCTGGCGGCAATCGCGATCTCGGGCGTCGTTGCCGACCGGGTCGGGCGCTGGCCCTTGCTTGGAGGCTCGGCGGTGGCCATTGCCGTGTTCAGCGGTTTCGCGCCACAGCTGCTCGATGGCGGCTTCGTCGGAGAGTCCGTCTTCATGGTGTTGGGCTTCGTCCTGCTCGGCCTGTCGTTCGGCCAGTCTTCGGGAGCACTCGCCTCGAATTTTTCAAAGAACTACCGCTATACAGGTGCTGCGCTGACCTC
>NZ_RZRP01000227.1:0-7798 GCF_003997795.1 Mesorhizobium sp. M7A.F.Ca.US.005.03.2.1
GGCGGCACCCAGCGCGTGCCGCGGCTGACCGATCAGCAGCAGGCGTTGCAGATGCTGACCTCCGGCCAGACGCTGTCGCCGCAGAAGGCCAAGTCGATGGGCCTGATCCATGAGATCGCCGAGCCGGCCAGGTTGGTCGAGACCGCCAAGGCGATGATCAGGAATGGGCTGAAGCCGGTGGCGCCATGGGACGAGAAAGGTTTCAAGCTGCCAGGCGGCCAGATCTATTCGCCGGCCGGTTTCAATCTGTGGCCGCCGGCGATCGCCATCCTGCGCCGCGAGACTTATGGTAACTATCCGGCCGCCGCCGCGATCCTCAAATGCGTCTATGAAGGCCTGCTGGTGCCGTTCGACACCGCCTTGCGCATCGAGCAGCGCTATTTCACCGAGATCATGCAGACCAGGGAAGCGGCGGCGATGATCCGCTCGCTGTTTGTGTCGCTGCAGGAACTGAACAAGGGCGCCCGCCGCCCGGCCGGCGTGCCCGAAACCAAGTTCAAGAAGATCGGCATTCTCGGCGCCGGCTTCATGGGCGCCGGCATCGCCTATGTCACCGCCAAGGCCGGCATCCCGGTGGTGCTGCTCGACCGTGATCTGGAGTCGGCCGCCAAGGGCAAGGCGCATTCCGACAGCCTGGTCTCGGATCAGGTCAAGAAGGGCCGCGCCAAGCCGGAGGACAAGGACAAACTGCTGTCGCTGATCACGCCGACGGCGGACTACGCCGACCTTGCCGGCTGCGATCTGGTGGTCGAGGCGGTGTTCGAGGATTCGGGCGTCAAGAAGAGCGCCACCGAACAGGCGGAAGCCGTGTTGAAGCCATCGGCGATCTTCGCGTCGAACACCTCCACCATCCCGATCTCGTCGCTGGCCAAGAATTCGGCGCGGCCGAAGAATTTCATCGGCATCCATTTCTTCTCGCCGGTCGACAAGATGATGCTGGTCGAGATCATTTTGGGCAAGAAGACCGGCGACAAGGCGCTGGCCACCGCGATCGACTTCGTTCGCGCCATCAAGAAGACGCCGATCGTCGTCAACGACACGCGCGGCTTCTACGTCAACCGCTGCGTGCTGCGCTACATGTCGGAAGCCTACAAGATGCTGATCGAAGGTGTGCCCGCGCCGATGATCGAGAACGCGGCGAAGGCAGCCGGCATGCCGGTCGGCCCCCTGGCACTGACCGACGAAACGGCCATCGACCTTGCCCAGAAGATCATGAAGCAGACCATCAGGGATTTGGGCGACAAGGCGGTCGATCCCAAGCAGATGGCGCTGATCAACACCATGGTCGACGATCACGGCCGCTTCGGCCGCAAGAATGGCAAGGGTTTTTACGATTATCCGGCAAAGCCCGCCAAGAAGAAGCTGTGGCCGGGCCTCAAGGCGCTCTATCCGCAGCTTGCGCCCGAGAAGGTCGATTATGAGGAGCTGCAGCAGCGGCTTCTGGTCACCATCGCGCTGGAAGCGGCACGGGTGATGGAAGAAGGCATCGTCACCGACCCGCGCGAGGCCGATGTCGGCTCGATCCTCGCCTTCGGCTTCGCGCCCTATACCGGCGGTGCGCTGTCCTACATCGACGGCATCGGCGCCAAGGCGTTCGTCAAGATCGCCAGAAACCTGCAGAAGAAATACGGCGCCGAGTTCAAGGCGCCCAAGCTGCTGCTCGACATGGCCGAGAAGGGTGAGAGATTCTATCAGCGCTTCGATCCCTATGCGAAAGGCGAGACCAGGAAAGCGGCGTGAGTAAGCCTTGCACTGTGGACAAGATGGCGGTCCGGGGTTAGAACAGGGAAGGTATTTTTTCCTGTTCAAAGGAGAGCGACACATGCTCTCGCATGACCGTGTCTGGGCTGCCATTGATGCTCTTGCCGAGCGCTATTCGCTTTCGGCCTCGGGGCTGGCCAAGCGTGCGGGGCTCGATTCCACCGCCTTCAACAAGTCGAAGCGCCTGTCGTCGGATGGCCGGCCGCGCTGGCCCTCGACCGAATCACTGGCAAAGATCATGGAGGCAACGGGCGCCTCCCTCGACGAATTCACCGGTTTGATTGAAGGTCGGGCCGGGGCCAGCCATGCGGCTTCGGTCGCCCGCCGAAGCTCCGTGCCGCTGCTCGGCTTTGCCCAGGCCGGCGCCGGCGGCTTCTTCGACGATGCCGGCTTTCCAGCCGGGCAGGGCTGGGATCTGATCGAACTGCCGACGCAATCGACCGAGAGTTCCTATGCTTTGCAGGTGCAGGGCGATTCCATGCTGCCGCTCTACCGCAATGGCGACGTCCTCATCGTCGAACCGGGCGCCGTTACCCGCAAGGGCGATCGCGTCGTCGTCAAGACCACATCAGGCGAAGTGATGGCCAAGGTGCTCGAGCGCCAGACCGTCAGGTCGATTGCGCTGGTCTCGCTCAATCCCGATCATCCCGACCGCGATATTCCCATGCGCGATGTCGAATGGGTGGCGCGGATTGTCTGGGCAAGCCAATAGGTTAAGCTGGTGCGGCTTCTCCATCACGCGCTGGCGGTTCTGATGGTCCCTGTGATGGCAGCCATCGTCGTCACTGGCGGTCGCACTCTGAAAGGTAGTGAAAGCGTCATCACCGTGGACCAGCTTGATCCGGGCGCCGATGCGATGGCGCAGCAGGCTGCCGGGACGCTGCCCGAGGAGCCGGCTACATCGGCCATTGCAGCTCCGCAGCCGCCGAAGCCGGCGACGCATTCGAGGGCGATCGATCCCGAAATCGTCGCGCCGCCGGAACTGCCCGCCGACGGGCTTGAACGGATCGAGCCGCGCGAGCCGCTGAGCAAACTCGCGCTGGCCGTGCCGCCCAAGCCGAAAATGCCTGACGACTGGAACGGCACAAAGCTGTTCCAGCCGGTTGCGCCGGCCGCCGGCTTGATCGAGGCGAAGGGCTACTCGGTCGCGGTTTCCGGCATCGACATCGTCAGGCAGGACGAGATTTGCAGCGAGGACGGCAAGTCCTGGCCGTGCGGTGTCCGGGCGAGGACAGCGTTCCGCGCCTTCCTGCGCGGCCGCGCGGTGGTCTGCACGGTGCCGCCGCAGGGCGGCCGCGACCTGATCGCAGCCGAGTGCCGGATCGGCAAGCAGGATGTCGGTCAGTGGCTGGTCGAAAATGGCTGGGCGCGCGCCGCCAAGGGCGGCCCCTATGTCGAGGCCGGCGACAAGGCGCGCACGGGCAGGAAGGGCATTTTCGGATCGGCGCCTGATCTGTCCGGCATGCCGGCGATGCCGGCCGCGCCAGGCCCGGCACCTCAGGCGCCGGGTTCGATCCTGGAAGAGGTCGACGGCGTGCTCAAGCCAGCTGACCAGCCAGCGCCCGCTCAATGAGCGCACGCGTCTCGGCAACGCCGTAGAGTGCTGCGAACGAGCCGAAGCGCGGGCCGCGCTCCTGGCCGATCAGCACCTGGTAGATCATCTGGAAGAAGGCGCCCGATACGCCGGGGCCGCCTTCCGGGCTCTGCTTGGAATGATCCTGATAGCGCTCGATCCTGCGTGCGACGTTGAGCGAGGCGTTCTGGATCGCTTCGCCGCTGGCGTCCGCCGGCAGCGCGCCAAGTGCTTCGTCGAGCGCTGCCAGCGCTTCGCGCTCGACCTCGTCGGCGGGCCGGAAGGTTTTCGTCGGCTTCACGAAATCGTCGAAATAGCGGATCGCATGGCCGACCAGCCGGTCGAGCTCTGGATGCGTCGCCGGCGTCACGCCTTGCGTATGACGTGAAATGAATCCCCACAGCACATCCTTGTTCTGCGCGTTGGAAGCGCTGACCAGATTGAGCAGCAGAGAGAACGGCACCGGCATGTCGATCGCGGGCGGGTTGCCGTCATGCATATGCCAGACCGGGTTGCCCAGCCGCTCCTTCCAGTCCTGGCGGGGATAGGCGGCGAGGAACGTGTAGTATTCATCCACGGCCCGCGGGATGACGTCGAAATACAGCTTCTTGGCCTGCCGCGGCCGTTGGTACATGTAGAGCCCGAGGCTTTCGGTCGGCGCATAGGTCAGCCACTCGTCGATGGTCAGCCCGTTGCCCTTCGACTTCGAGATCTTCTGGCCATTCTCGTCGAGGAACAGTTCGTAGACGAAATGCTCCGGCGCCCGTCCGCCCAGAATGTTGCAGATACGGTCGTAGACCACCGCATTGGTCTGGTGGTCCTTGCCGAACATTTCGAAATCGACGCCAAGCGCTGCCCAGCGCATGCCGAAATCCGGCTTCCACTGCAGCTTCACGCGGCCGCCGGTGATCGAAAGCGTGGTCTCGGTGCCCTCGTCGTCGAAGGTGATGGTGCCGGCTTTGGCGTCGACATGCTTCATGGGCACGTAAAGCACGCGGCCGCTCTTCGGCGAGATCGGCAGGAACGGGCTGTAGGTCGCCTGCCGCTCGGGCCCGAGCGTCGGCAGCATCACCGCCATGATCTGCTCATAGCGCTCGGCAGCGCGCTTGAGCATCGCGTCGAAACGGCCGGCCTTGTAGTATTGCGTCGCGCTGGCGAACTCGTAGTCGAAGCCGAACGTGTCGAGGAAGCGGCAGAGCATCGCATTGTTGTGGTCGGCGAAGCTCGCATAGTCGCCGCCGAAGGGGTTGGGGACCGACGATAGCGGCTTGTGCAGATGCGGCTCGAGTGCGGCGCGGTCCGGCACGCTGTCGGGTATCTTGCGCATGCCGTCCATATCGTCGGAAAAGCACAGCAGCTTGGTCGCGACCTTGTCCTGCGTCAGGACACGGAAGGCATGGCGCACCATCGAGGTGCGCGCCACCTCGCCGAACGTGCCGATATGCGGCAGGCCGGACGGCCCGTAGCCGGTCTCGAACAGGACTGTTTGCGGAAAGTCGGCGCCTTTGTAGCGCTCGATGATCTTTTTGGCTTCCTCGAACGGCCACGCCTTGCTTTCGGTCGCGGCCGCCAGCAGCTCGGGGTTGAGATCGATGATGTTTGATCCCGCCATGTCACAGTTTTCCAAATCATCTGCCGGCCCGAAGGCGGGCCGCAGCAAGGGTTTTTCAACCGGTCTCTAGGCGTGCAGCGCCGGAGCGTCAACGCGTGCGGCGCTTTTTCCTTGCGGTGCAGAACGGGCGTTCCTAACTTCGAGGCCCGGTTCAAGGAGAAAAAATTGCCGACACCTCATGAAGCCCTGATCTATCTGATGGTCATCACCTCGGCCTCCGACCGCGACATGACCGATGTTGAACTGGCGCGGATCGGCGAGGTCGTCCGCTCCTGGCCGGTGTTCGAGGACTTCAACCACGACAGGCTGGTCGGCGTCGCCCAGGACTGCCAGAAGCGCCTGCACGAAAAGGATGGGCTGGAGGGCGTGCTGGCCGAAGTCGCCGAGGTCTTGCCCGAGCGGCTGCGCGACACCGCCTATGCCGCCGCCTTCGAGGTTGCCGCCGTCGACCTCGAAATGCGCATGGAAGAGGTGCGGGTGCTGCAGCTGATCCGGCGTCAGCTCGATCTCGACACGCTGACGGTTGCTGCCATCGGCCGCGCGGCCAAGGCGCGGCTGCGTACCCTGACCTGAAAGTCCTTGGCTTTAGAAAAAACTGACGGGGAAATAGCGCAGATAAAATTCGGCGAACGTGCCTTTCATTGAAATTTCCTGCAGCGCGTAGTCGATCGCTGCGGCCAGCGCCGGATTGTCCGCCTTGGTGGCGATGGCCATGCCAGTGCCCAGATATTCGGGCGCCAGATAGGGCCCGCCGGCAAAGCGGCAGCAGCCCGCCGCGTCCGAGCCGCCCAGCCAGAAAGCCAGGCGCATGCCGTCGCCGAAGGCGGCGTCGACCTTGCCGGCCTTGAGATCGGCATACAGTTCTTCCGGCCTGTCGAAAGGGACGACCTGGACCGTGTTGAAATAGTCGCGCAGCATGCGCTCATGCGCCGAGCCTGATATCACGCCGACACGCTTGCCGTGCAGTTTGTCAAAGACGGGCTCGGTCAGCGCCTTGCCCTTCGGCATGATGAAGCGCGCCGGAAACTGCAGATAGGAGCGTGAGAAGGCGTAGGTCGCGCGCGATTCCGGTGTGGCGGCGATGCCGGCGATGATCGCCTCGCCTTCGCCTTTCCGCAGTGCGCCTTCCAGCTCGGCCCAGGGCAGGGCCTGGATCTGGCATTTTTCGACAATGCCAAGCTCGGCGCAGATCGCGCGTGCCAGATCGATGTGGAAGCCGGACAGCTTTCCCGCACCGTCGAGGAAGTTGAAAGGCGGGAAGTCCGTGGTGGTGAGGAATCTCAGCCGGGGCAGCTTCGAAAGGTCTGGCTTGGGCAGCCGCTCCTTGGCATCCCACAGCACCGGAACCTGAGGCGCCGCGGCGCGCGCACCGTCGGCGAACGACAGCAACCCGATCAGCATCGCAAAGGCGAAGGACCTCCACCGGAACGCCAAGATAAAACTCCGCCACAGTCGTGCTCGCACCGGTTTTGGTACGAAAATGGTACAGGCACAATGGTTTTTGATTTCAACACGCCGATTTCAGGATATGATTTAGCCGGTTTGCAAATCAGCTTCGGTCGCCTCGATGAGAGGGAGCCACAAAATAAGTATGCGATTTGCAATCCGTGGTCGGTGGCGAAGTGTAGATCAGGCACGCATCATTGGCCGCAATGCACAAGGCAACATGGGGTTGATGTTGCGATGGGTCAGTTCGATCGCACGCTGGAATACATAGACCAACTGCAGCACGCCGCAACGGCGGCGGCGGTCTGCGAAAGGCTGCTGGGCATAACATCGGATTTCGGTCTCACCGCACTGATGGCGGGAACCGTCCCGCAGCCAGGCACGCCGGCCGGCCAGCAAAAGCAGCATGTGCTTCTCTGCGATTGGCCTGGCGAGTGGCTGGAGCGCTATGTCGCGCGCAACTATGTCGATCATGACCCGGTCGTCAGCCATATGAAACAGTTGCAGGCGCCCTTCCAGTGGCACGAAGCGTCCCAAGGCATCCGCATAGACAAGAGCAGCGGCGAGGTGATGGGCGATGCCGGCGCCTTCAAACTGCGCGATGGGTTGGCCTTTCCGCTGATCACGCTCGACGGCCAGATCGTCATGGTGTCGCTGGGCGGCGAGGCCGTGGAATTGTCCGCCGCCGAATTCGGCCAGGTGTCGCTGGTCTCGACCTACGCGGTTGGCCGCGCCATGCAACTCCACACCATGGCGAACAAGACCATCGATCATATCGTGCTGACGCCGCGCGAGCGCGAATGCCTGCAATGGGCCGCCGTCGGCAAGTCCGAATGGGAGATTTCGCAAATCCTCGGCATTTCCGAACACACCTCGGAGAAACATCTTCTTAACGCCAAAAGCAAACTAGGTGCCGTCAACAGGGTGCAGGCCGTCGCGGAAGCGATACGGCGCGGCTACATTAGTTAGGTCGGCCGTGCCGACCTGAAATCCTTGCCTACGCGATCACGCAATTTTCTCATCAAAGCACGGCCGTATCTTCCTCTGAACGCAGGAGACGGCGGAATGCTTTTTTCCCTTACAACCCAGGAATTGATGGAACGTCCCGACCTTTGGGAGGCCGTCCATCGTTTGCGCTACAAGATATTCGTCGAGGAGATGGGGTGGGATGACCTCAGGCGCCCCGATGGGCTCGAACTCGACCAGTTCGATCACGACGAGGCGGTCCATCAGATCGTCATCAGGGGCGGTGAAGTGGCGGGTTATCAGAGGATGTTGCCGACGACGCGGCCACATCTGCTGACCGAGGTCTTGACCGATCTTTCCGAAGGAACGCCGCCGTCGGGTCCAAACATCTGGGAATTGACCCGCTATGCGGTGGCTCCCGGTTTTCGCGATGGTCGTCG